>CALERQ010000001.1 GCA_937907305.1 uncultured Clostridia bacterium
ACGGAATTTATTCCCTTGTTGCACAGGATAACAAAGCTCCCCTTGGATATTCATTTGATGATCCAGCGCCCCGATCAAAAGCTATCATTCATTCCTTTCGAAGCAAATGACTATGTGACGATCCATGCCGAAAGTACACCGCATATCCAAAAAACGCTGGCGGAAATACGCCGGCGTGGGGCAAAGGCTGGACTTGCGCTAAATCCTGCAACGCCCCTGGATTATTGCCGCTGGATGCTTCCGGATATCGATCTGCTGCTGATAATGACCATCAATCCGGGGTTTGCAGGACAGAAGCTGGTCCCCCAGACGCTGGATAAAATACGGTGCGCAAAGGAACTGTTGGAGCAGGCCGGAAGTGCGGCCCTCATCGAGGCAGATGGGAATGTATCCTTTATCAATGCGGAAAAAATGCGCCGTGCTGGAACAAATATATTTGTAGCGGGGACTTCCAGCCTGTATACTAAGGAAGGAACCCTGGAAGAGAACTATCGAAAACTTTGTTGCGCCATTACGCAGGGGGAGGACCACACAAAATGATTTATAAAGGGAATCCGGTATCTGCTGGCATAGCAATCGGCAGTGCCTTTGTGTACGATCCCAAGATTCTGACTGCTCCGGAGGATGCACCGGTACTTCCGATGGAATGTGAACTGGAGCGCTATGAAAACGCGGTGCGGGCAGCACAGGCAAAGTTGCGGGAAATACAGGCCGCCTTTACTGGCAAGGATGATGATAAGGCGGAGATTTTCAGTGCACACCTGGATATGGTGGATGATGAAGAGATCTCTGAGGAGATTCGTTCGGCTATTCATACCGGTGCCAACGCAGCAAAAGCAGTGGAGCAGGTATACCAGCAGTATGCAGATCTGATGGCAGCCCTGGATGATGATTTTATGGTGCAAAGGGCGCATGACTTATTGGATGTGCAGCAGCGGCTTTTGCGCATCCTGCTTGATGCTCCGGAACAGAATCTTTCCCGGCTGAATGGCCCGGTAATCGTCATATGCGATGATCTGATGCCTTCAGATACGGCGACCATGGACCGGGCAAATGTGCTGGGCATCGTTGCCCAAAAGGGTAGCTATACCTCACATTCGGCCATCATTGCCCGCGGGTGGGGCATCCCGGCGGTGCTGGGTATCCCCGACATTATGAGCTGTGTTTCTTCGGGGGATACGATCGTGCTGGATGCCATTGCGGGGAATCTGCACAGCGAGCCCACTTTGCAGGAGCTGCAAAATGCCGCTGCACAGCAGGCTGTGTTTACGGAACAAAAGAGCATAAGCGATAAGTTCCTGTATGTTCCGGGCAGGACACATGATGGCGTTCCGGTGGAGATTGGCCTGAATATGGGCAAGCCTGCGCCGGAGGTACTGAAGGCTTCTGCCGCAACGGATTATGTGGGTCTGCTTCGTACGGAGTTTCTTTATATGGAATCAGACCACATGCCTACGGAGGAAGAGCAGTTTGCAGCTTATAAAAAGGTACTTCTGGAATATGGGGAGCGCCCGGTGACTCTGCGGACGCTGGATATCGGCGGGGATAAGTCGCTCCCATATTTCGCGCTTCCCAGGGAAGATAACCCTTTTTTGGGAATTCGCGCACTAAGGCTTTGCTTTGAAAATGAGGATATTATGCGCACCCAGCTTCGTGCGGCGCTGCGGGCTTCTGTGTACGGAACGCTATGGCTGATGTTCCCCATGGTCTCCGGCCTTGAAGATTTTACAAAAGCGCGTATAATTGTACTGGAAGAAAAAGAGCGCCTGCGGCAAAGCGGTGTGGCGGTGAGTGATCATATTAAGCTTGGCGTTATGATAGAAACCCCGGCGGCGGTGATGATGGCGGACCAGCTGGCAAAGCAGGTGGATTTTGCCTCTATCGGCAGCAATGACCTGTGCCAGTATCTCACGGCGGCTGACCGGATGAATCCTGCGGTGGCGCAGTATTGCCGTTCTTCCCATCCGGCCCTTTACAGGGCAATCGCGATGACGATCCAAGCTTTCCGCAAGGAAAATAAGCCGCTTTCGATCTGTGGCGAACTGGGCGGCGATAAAAATGCGGCTTGTGTACTGGTTGGTATGGGAATGCGAAAGCTTTCTATGTCCATCCATGCGGTGCCGGGCGTCAAACAAATGCTATCTCGTTATGAGTTGCCCTATTTGGAAACACTGGCGGAAGCGGTGCTGCAATGTGCAGATGCCAATGAAGTTGAACGGTGTATGGGCGAATTTTTGCACAGCTAAGTGATCGACAGTATTCTTGCAAGAAGAAAGGTGAGACTATGTATCAGAGAAAAACGACCGTTATTAACCGTACAGGGATTCACGCAAGGCCGGCATCGGTCTTTGTGAATGAGGCAAAAAAATTTCAGTCCAATATTACTATCTGCAATTTGAGCCTAAATGAGCAGAATAACACCGCAAACGCAAAGTCCATTATCAAGGTGCTGACATTGGCCCTGTCACAGGGCTCGGAGGTGGAAGTGAGTGCTGAAGGTGTAGACGAAAAGGAAGCAGTCGATGCTCTGATTGAATTGATCGACAGCGGTTTTGGTGAAACCTGATTTGCGGTTGGTCTAGCCAGCAAGGAATTTTAGGAATAGAGCTGATGGCTCATCCGGCAGTGAAAGCGTTTAGGGAAAAAGGCGTCCGCAATATTCACACCTCAACCGGTGAGGAAAGGTGCGAAAACGCGAGGTGACGAATTCTCTGCCGCAAGCAGTGTCTGCGAAAAAAGCCCAAAGCAATTACACTTTGTCTAAAGATTGCGAAAGACCGCCCCTAAAGGCGGTCTTTCGATTTGGTCGGAGTGAGGTGATTCGAACACCCGGCATCTTGCTCCCAAAGCAAG
>CALERQ010000002.1 GCA_937907305.1 uncultured Clostridia bacterium
GGGGGCGTAGCCCAGCCGCAGCCGCCGGTCTATAAATTCCGCCGAGAAACGGCGCAGCACCTGCCGCAGCACCTCATCCAGCGCGACCTCCCGGAACACATAGTCCCCGGGGGCGTCCTCCAGCCGCAGGAAGGCCATCACCATCTCCACATACTGCTCGGTACGGGAAAGATCACTCAACAGCCGGCGGGAAAGGGCGGTATCCTCCCCCTGCAGCGCCAGCCGCATCGAAGCGATCGGGGTCTTGATCTGGTGCGCCCAGGTGGTGTAGTACTCGATGGCATCCCGGTAGCGGCCATCGGCCGCGCTTTGCAGTTCGGTGCACAGCTGCCGCAGGTGCAGCAGCAGCGCCCGGTAATCTTCCTCCGCCAGGCTTTCCGGCGGGGGCAGCTCCCGCAGCAGCTCCGCGGTCAGGTCTCCGCAGCCGGTCAGCGCCCGGTGCCGCTTCAGGGTGCGGCAGTAATCCCACACAGCAAAGCCCAGCCCCACCAGCAGGCACAGTGCTGCCGGATACAGCACCGCCCGCAGCGGCAGCCGGTACAGCGCAAAGCTCGCCGCGAATATCCCGCAGCAGAGCACTGCCGCCAGCAGCACCCGGCGCCGGTACCGCAGGTAATTCCAAAATCGCATCAAATGACCCCCTCTTCCCCCGCACGGGGCAGCAGTTTCTGCTGCCATTGTACGGGGGCAGCAGGGGGTTTGTCAAGGGAAGGCTCGGTGCAGGGCCAGGCTGGGGCCGCAGGCCGCCCCGGCTCCGCCGGGGCCAGCGGGCTCCGCCCGCTGAAACCGCCCTCCGGGCGGTTTGGCCTGCGGCCCCTCTTCCCCATGCACTAATCTTTTCCAAACCAACAGTCCCTGCCGCCCCACCCCCACCAGCCTACCGGTAAAGGAAAGTGGTATCGGCCGCCAGGGAATGGCGCTGCCGTTCCTCCAGCCCCACCACCGTGCAGGGGGTCTCGGCGCCGGTGCGCAGCACCTTCAGCGGCACCCGGTACTTCCGGGCCAGAAAAACACTGCGCGGATGCAGCACCTTGGCACCGCCCTCCGCCATTTCCAGCATCTCGTCATAAGGGATGCGTTCATACCGGCGGCTTTCGGGGAATTCCCGCGGGTCACGGTCGTACACGCCGTCCACATCGGTACAGATGCGGCACCCGCAGGCATCAAAGGCCGCGGCCAGCGCCACCGCGGTGGTATCGCTGCCGCCCCGTCCCAGCGTGGTGATGTCGCCCTCGCGGTCCACCCCCTGGAACCCCGCCACAATAACGATCTTCCCGGCCTCCAGCTCCCGCAGGATACGGCGCCGGTGCAGCGCCGTGATCTCAGCGGCAGCATGGTTGCCATCGGTATGGATGCCGGCCTGCCAGCCGGTGAGGGAAACAGCGGAAAGCCCCATTTCCTGCAGGGTCATGGCCATCAGCGCCGCGGATGCCTGCTCCCCGGTGGCCAGCAGCTGGTCAGCCTCCCGGCAGGCAGGGTGCGCAGTCAGCTCCGCCGCGCTTTGCAGCAGACGGTCGGTGGTCTTCCCCTGCGCGGAAACCACCGCGATGATATGGAAGCCAGCCGCCGCTGCCTCCGCCAGCTGTCCGGCGGCACGGCGCAGCCCGGCAGCGTCAGCGACCGAAGAGCCGCCGAATTTATAAACAAGGAGATACATAGGGTCGCCCCTTTCCGGGTCATAGTGAATCCAGAGGCTGAGCCTCTGCTTTCCACCCTATGCATAGGGGCTTTTCCCTGTCCCTGCCCCACCACGGCCGGCTCCCTGCTCCTTCTCTCACTATCACTCGCCGCACCTTCCGGGCGCCCCGCCCCGCGGCGTTCCGCCGCGGAAACCGTTGGGGCCGCTCCGCGGCCCCAACGGCCTGGCCGCCTTCGGCGGCCGGCGGGGCGCCCGGAGCCAGCCCTCTGCACAAACCCTAAAAAGGAAAGGGCCTACCCCTCCCCCCGCAGGTAGCCGCCCTGCCGCAGGTGCAGCAGCAGCGTCGTCCCCAGCGGGGCCAGCAGCAGCCCCCAGAACCCCAAAATCTTCAGCCCGGCATACATCGCCGTCAGGGTGGCCAGCGGGTGCAGCCCGATCCGCCCGCCCACGATGCGCGGCTCCAGCCACATCCGCACCACCGTCACCACCGCGTAAAGCAGCAGCAGCCCCGCCCCCAGCGCCGTCTGCCGGCTGATGAGCAGATGGTACGCTCCCCACGGGATCAAAAACAGCCCGCTGCCGATAAAAGGCAGAATATCCAAAAGCGCAATGGCAAAAGCAATGGCCGCAAAGTACGGCACCCGCAGCAGCCACAGCCCCAGCGCTATCTCCCCAAAAGTGATGAACATAATGCACAGGTAGGCAAAAAGCACCTTCTGCACCGCCCCCAGCAGGTACCGCTTGGATTCCACCATGGGCCGCAGCCACCGTCCCGGCAGCGACCGCACAATAAATCCCGTGATCCCGGCATAATCCTGCAAAAAGAAGATGGTGGAAAGCACCGTAAAGGTCAGGGTGAATAAAATCGACGGCAGTGAGGAAGCAATGCCCCCCAGCCAGCCCACCACCCGCCGGGAAAGGGAGGTCACCGCGTTTTGCAGCACCCCCTCCAGGGAGGTCCCCCAGCCGCCTGTCCGCCCCTGCTGGAGCGTCTGCCACCTTTCCCGCAGCTCCTCCACCAGCGGCAGCAGCGTCTCCCGGTAAAAGGCCGGGATCTGCGGCAGCAGGGCGCTTCCCTGCCGTACCACCAGCCCACCGATCCCCCATAGCAGCAGTCCCAGCAGGGTCAGCGCCGCCACCGCCACCAGCACGGCACAGGGCCGGTACCGCCAGCCCAGCCGCCGGCACAGTCCAGCCGCGGCCGGGTGCAGGGCTGCCGCCATTATGGCGCCCAGCACCAGCGGTAAAAAGCAGGGCAGCGCATACCGCAGTCCCAGGTAACACAGCCCCAGCACCACGCCCCAAAAGGCCACCCCCTGCAAAAACGCCCGTTTTCCTGCCGGCACGCCGCTCCCCCCTACCATTCCTGTTCTCTACGGTACAGTGTACCCGCCGCACGGGCTGGATAGTCCTCCCCCCTCGTAAAATTTGTGCAGGCATAGGGGCGGGGGCGGTCCCTGCCCCTCACCCAATCCCTACAAAGGGAAAGTCGAGGCCCGCAGGGCGCCCCGGCTGCGCCGGGGCTGGAGGGGCGGGGCTGCGCCCCCTCCCCCCCAAAACCGTCCTCCGGACGGTTTGCCCTGCGGGCCCCGCCAGCCTTCCCTCTCCGCCAGCACTCCCAGCCAAAAAAACGCCCCCGCGCAGGCAGCACCCGCGCAGGGACAAAAAATCTTATTTTACTCAGCTCACCGGGTGGAGAGAATATCCACCTGGGTCACGCCGGGCAGAGAAAGCAGGTTCTGCCGCAGCGTTTCTATATCCATCGGCAGGGGCAGCCGCGCCGAAACCGAAACCGCCGCCACCCCATCCACCGGGATGTTCTGGTTCACGGTCAGAATGTTCCCCTGCTGCTCCGAAAGACTGTTCAGCAGCCCGGAAAGCACGCCGGGCCGGTCCTCCAGCCGGGCGGAAAGGGTAATGACCTTGTCATCCAGCGCCTCGTTGTGCACAAAAACGCAGTCCTTGTACTTATACAGGGCACTGCGGCTGATCCCGGCCGCCTTGGCGGCCTCCGAAAGGCTGCGCACCTGGCCCACCGCCAGCATCCGCTTGGCCTCCACCACCCGCAGAAAAACCTCCGGCAGAACGGAACTATCCACCAGTAAAAGCCGGGAACCCTCCCGATGGGATGGCTGCTGCAAATTGACCATGCGTTTTCCTCCTTGCACACAGTTGTATTTCTTCTACGGACATTCTACCACGCCGCCGCCGGGATTGCAAGCCGAAATCCGGATTTCTGCAGGGCGCCAGCCGCCCGCAGGGCAAACCGTCCTCCGGACGGTTTTGGGGGGCTCCGCCCCCCAGCCCCGGCTGCGCCGGGGCGCCCTGCGGGCGGCCGGCGCCTTTTCGGGCCTCCGCCCCGCCTTTACAGCTCCCTGGCCGTAACCTGCCAGTACTTGCGGTCCAGATTGCGGAACTGAATGGCCTCCGCCACATGGTCCGGACCGATCTGCTCACAGCCTGCCAGGTCGGCAATGGTACGGGCCACCCGCAGCAGCCTGTCATAGCTCCGCCCGGAAAGCCCCATGCGTTCGTAGGCCGCCGCCAGCAGCCGGTCGGCCTCCGGGGTCAGCACGCAGTATTTTTTCAGCAGCGCGGGGGTCAGCCGGGCATTGCAGGTCACCCCGGTGCCGGCATACCGCCGCCGCTGGATCTGCCTGGCCGCCTCCACCCGCTGCCGTATCGCCGCCGAGCTTTCCCCCGGCCGGGCGTCCGCCATCCGGTCGTACTCCACCGGGGGCACCTCCACCTGCAGGTCCATCCGGTCCAGCAGCGGGCCGCTTATCTTGTTCAGGTACAGGCTCACCTTGGTCTGGGAGCAGGTGCACGCCCGGGTAGGATGCCCAAAATAACCGCAGGGGCAGGGGTTCATGGCGCCCACCAGCATAAAGCTGCTGGGGTAGGTCGCCCTGCCGCCTGCCCGGCTGATGGTAATGACCCCATCCTCCAGCGGCTGCCGCAGCGATTCCATCGCCGGGCGGGTAAATTGCGGCAGCTCATCCATAAACAGTACACCGTTGTGCGCCAATGAGATCTCCCCCGGCCGGGGGGTGCTGCCGCCGCCGGTCAGCCCCGCCATCGAGATGGAATGGTGCGGCGAGCGGAACACCCGGTTTTTCAGCAGCGGCACCCCGCTGGGCAGAAAGCCCGCCGCCGAATGGATCTTGGTGGTCTCCACCGCCTCCTCAAAGCTCATCTCCGGCAGGATGGAGGGCAGGCGCTTGGCCAGCATGCTTTTGCCGGTGCCGGGTGGCCCGATCAACAGCACATTGTGCCCGCCCGCCGCGGCGATCTCCAGCGCCCGCTTGGCATTCTCCTGCCCCTTCACCTCGCTGAAATCCGGCATCGGCGGCTGGGGCAGCTCCCGGTAAGGGATGGCCTGTGCGGAGGAAAGCGGCTTGCCGCCGGTCAGGGCCTCCACCAGCTCCCGCGCGGTGCGCACCGGATAAACCTCTATCCCCTGCACCACACTGCCCTCCGCGGCGTTATCATAGGGGATGTATATGCGGGAATAGCCCTGCCGCGCCGCCTCCGAGACCATCGAAAGCACACCATTGACGGGGCGCAGCCGCCCATCCAATGAGATCTCTCCCACAAAAGCGCTGCCCGCCAGCGGCAGGTCCACCCCGCAGCCCGCCGCCAGAATGCCCAGCAGAATGGGCAGGTCATACAGCGGACCGCTCTTTTTGGTATCGGCCGGGGCCAGGTTCACCACCAGCACCCCCGCGGGGAAGGTATACCCCAAATTACCGATGGCGCTGTGCACCCGCTCCCGGCTCTCCTTTACGGCGGTATCCGGCAGCCCCACAATATCAAACCGCGGCAGCCCGCGGCGGCAGTCCACCTCCACCGTCACCGGGTAACTCTCTATCCCGCTTAGCCCCATGGATTGCACCGAACAGAACATGGCACACGCTCCTTTTCCCCAAATTTCTGATTCCATTTTCAGTGTAGCACATCCCCGCGCAAATTGCAAACATTTGTTTGTATTCGGTGGCATATTTTGTTGGTTTCTGTCGAAAACCAGAGGGTGGGCGCCGCACCGCACCAACCCATAGCCTCCCTTGTGCAAAGGGAGGTGGCACGGCGCAGCCGTGACGGAGAGATTGCCGACACAAATTATGCCAAAGTTTTCTTTCGCCTGTCGGCGTCGCACCAACCCATAGCCTCCCTTGTGTAAAGGGAGGTGGCACGGCGCAGCCGTGACGGAGGGATTGCCGGCACAAATTATGCCAAAGTTTTCTTTCGCCTGTCGGCGTCGCGGAGTTTTACAAAAGGTTTTAATCTGTACGCCTCGCCGGCGGGGCCCTACTTTTCTATGAAGAAAAGTAGGCAAAAGTCA
>CALERQ010000003.1 GCA_937907305.1 uncultured Clostridia bacterium
AACCCCTCCGTCAGCCGTGCGGCTGACACCTCCCCTTACACAGGGGAGGCTTTGGGATGGCGCGGTGCCAGCTTTCCTTACACGGGGGAGCCTATGGGGTGGGGCGGGACCACAGCAGTTTCTTTGCGCAGGGGAGCACTGTGGGGGTGGGGAAAAAAAGACACCCCGGCGGGGGGTGTCTTTTGGAGTATTGGGGGGTTATTTGCCGCAGCACTTTTTGTACTTCAGGCCGCTGCCGCAGGGGCAGGGGTCATTGCGGCCGGGCTTCTTTTTATCGGCCTTCATGGGGATCTTCTTGACGGTGCCGTCCTCGCCGGTGGACAGGGGCTTGAGGGTCTGCTCCCGCTTGATCTCCACCTGGGGGCGGGGACGGATGGTGAGCAGCATCTTGACGGTATTTTCCTTGATGCCCTCGATCATCTGATCGAACATCTCGAAGCCCTCCAGGCGGTAGGCCACGACGGGATCCTGCTGGGCGTAGCCGCGCAGGCCGATGCCGCGCTTGAGCTCCTCCATGGCGTCGATGTGGTCCATCCACAGGGTATCGACATTCCGCAGCAGCACCACCCGCTCGATCTCCTCGAAGGATTCGCCGAAGAGCTGACGCTGGGCCTCATAGCGGGCCTCCGCCTTTTCCAGCAGAATCCGGGCAATATCATCCCGGCTCATCTGCCGCAGTTCATCCAGGGAGTAGCGCAGGTCGTTCTCATCGGTGATCCAGCCCATGAAGCGGTCCCGCAGGCCATCGAGGTTCCATTCCTCGTGATTTTTTTCATCCACGAGGTACTGCTGCACGCTGGCGGTGATGTATTCCTCCATCATCTTGCGGATGCTGTCGGAGACCGATTCGCCATCCAGCACGCGGCGGCGCTGGGAATAGATGATCTCGCGCTGGCGGTTCATGACATCATCGTACTTGAGGACATTCTTACGCATCTCGAAGTGCATGCCCTCGATGCGGGCCTGCGCCGACTGAATGGAATTGGAGAGGAGCTTGGCCTCGATGGGCATATTTTCATCGACGCCCATGCTGTTCATGAGAGCTTGCAGGCGCTCGCCGCCGAACAGACGCATGAGGTCATCCTCCAGCGAGATGACGAACTTGGTGGTGCCGGGATCGCCCTGACGGCCGGCACGGCCGCGCAGCTGGTTATCGATGCGGCGGCTTTCGTGCCGCTCGGTGCCCAGGATATACAGACCGCCGACGGAACGGACCTTATCGGCTTCGGGGGCGATTTCGGCCTTATACTTTTGCAGCAGCTCCTGGAAGTGGCGGCGGGCGGCGAGGATCTCCTCATCCTGCGTTTCGCCGTAGGCGGTGGCCTCGTAGATGAGGTCCTCCTCCATGCCTTCCCGGCGGAGGGCATCCTTGGCGAGGTATTCAGCGTTGCCGCCCAGCATGATATCGGTACCGCGGCCGGCCATATTGGTGGAGATGGTGACGGCGCCGGGTTTACCGGCCTGGGCCACGATCTCGGCTTCTTTTTCGTGGAACTTGGCGTTGAGGACCTCGTGGGGGATGCCGCGGGCCTTGAGGAGCTTGCTGATCATCTCGGATTTTTCGATGGAGGTGGTGCCGACCAGGATGGGCTGGCGGCGGCTGTAACACTCGGCGATGATATCCAGGATGGCGGCATATTTGCCCTTTTGGGTCTTGTAGACGGCATCGGGGAGATCCTGACGGGCAAGGGGCTTATTGGTGGGCAGCTCCACCACATCCAGCCGGTAGATATCCCGGAACTCCTGCTCCTCGGTCATGGCGGTACCGGTCATACCGGCCAGTTTATCGTACATGCGGAAGTAGTTCTGGAAGGTGATGGTGGCCAGGGTGCGGTTTTCGCGCGCGACGGTGACGCCCTCTTTGGCCTCGATGGCCTGGTGCAGGCCATTGGAGTAGCGGCGGCCGATCATGAGGCGGCCGGTGAACTCATCGACGATGATGACCTCGCCGTCCTTCACGACATAGTCAATATCCCGCTGCATGACACCGCGGGCGGCGATGGCCTGATTGATGTGGTGGGCCAAAGTGAGGTTTTCGGGGTCATTGAGGCTCTCGATGCCGAAATACTGCTCCGCCTTGCGGGCGCCCTGTGGGGTGATGGTGGCGGTGCGGGCCTTTTCATCCACGATGTAATCGGCCTGGATATCCTCCTGGTCATCCTTGGTATCCATTTCCTTGACCCGCAGGGGGGTGAGGGTGGCGGCAAAGCGGTCGGCCTTCTCATACAGGTCGGTGGATTTTTCGCCGGCACCGCTGATGATGAGGGGGGTACGGGCTTCATCGATCAGGATGGAGTCCACCTCATCGACGATGGCGTAATTCCAGCCGCGCTGGACGCAGTTGCGCTTATAGACCACCATGTTATCGCGCAGGTAATCGAAGCCGAATTCATTATTGGTGCCGTAGGTAATATCGGCGGCGTAGGCGGCGCGTTTTTCATCGGGGCTCATGCCGCTGATGGCGAGGCCCACGGTGAGGCCCATCCAGCGGTAGAGATTGCCCATCCATTCGCTGTCGCGGCGGGCGAGGTATTCATTGACGGTGACGACATGCACGCCCTTGCCGGAGAGGGCATTGAGGTAGGCGGGCAGGGTGGCGACGAGGGTTTTGCCCTCACCGGTTTTCATTTCCGCGATGCGGCCCTGGTGCAGGATGATGCCG
>CALERQ010000004.1 GCA_937907305.1 uncultured Clostridia bacterium
CGGTTCCGGCTGCGCCGGAACGCCCTGCGGGCGGCCTGGCTGCGCCGCTCTTCCCATTTCCACAAACCATACAGGAGGTTCCCTGCCATGATCAAATCCCTGGGAGAAAAACACCCCGATACCCAAAAGGCCGCCTTTATTGCCTCCGATGCCGCCATCCTCGGCGATGTCTCTCTGGCCGAGGGCACCAGCGTGTGGTATGGCGCCGTCATCCGCGGCGATCTGGACCATATCACCATCGGCAAAAACAGCAATGTGCAGGATAACTGTACCCTGCACGGCGATCGCGGCTACCCCATTACCTTAGGGGAAAGCGTTTCCATCGGCCATAATGCCGTGGTACACGGTGCCACCGTCGGTGATAATACCGTCATCGGCATGGGCTCGGTCCTGCTCAATGGCTGCGTCATCGGCAAAAACAGCATTGTCGGGGCCGGGGCTGTCGTCTCCGGCGGCGCTCATTTTCCGGATGGCTCCCTCATTGTAGGCATCCCCGCCAAAGCCATTTCGGAACTGCACCCCGTGCAGATCGAACACAACCGTGAAAACGCCGAAACCTATTGCAAGCTGGCACTCGAACACGCAAAGGAGGCGGAATAATGTCCGCCTCCGCTGGATTTTTCGCATTCCTTGCCCGCAAAAATATTAAGCCCTCCGCTAAGCTCTACTTTGTCGATGCCATGAGCGCCATGGCCATGGGCCTGTTCGCTTCCCTGCTCATCGGCACCATACTGGATACGCTGGGCGATCAATTCCACTGGGATTGGCTTGTCACCGCCGCCGGGTACGCCAGCAGCGCCACCGGCATCGCCATTGCCGTTGCCATCGGCGTTTCCCTTTCCGCACCCCCACTGGTCCTGTATTCTCTCTGCGCCGTGGGACTCGGCTCCTACTCAGTCGGCGGCCCGCTGGGGGCATTCTTCGCTGTCATTGTCGCCGCGGAGCTTGGCAAAGCCGTCAGCCGCGAAACTAAAGTTGATATTCTCGTCACCCCCACCGTCACCATTCTTTCCGGACTTGGCATCGGCACCCTCATCGGCCCCGGCGTCAGCCTGTTAATGAATGGCTTCGGTCAGCTTATTAAACACGCTACCCAGCTCCAGCCCTTCTGGATGGGGATCCTGGTCTCGGTGCTGGTCGGTATCGTTCTTACCCTGCCCATCAGCTCCGCCGCCATCTGCTTTACTCTCAGTCTTACCGGCCTGGCCGGCGGTGCCGCCACGGCAGGCTGCTGCGCCCAAATGATCGGCTTCGCCGTCATGAGCTTCGCCGAAAACGGTTGGGGCGGCCTGGTCGCGCAGGGGCTGGGCACCTCTATGCTGCAAATGGGCAATATCGTCAAAAATCCCCGCATTTGGCTGCCGCCCACCCTGGCCGCCGCCATCACCGGTCCGGTTGCCACCTGCATCTTCCGTCTGGAAAACGGCATTGCCATTGCCAGCGGCATGGGCACCTGCGGTCTGGTCGGCCCCATCGGCATCCTCAGCTGGGATGGCTTTGGCGGCGCGTTCCACTGGCTTGGGCTCATCCTCGTCTGCTTTGTGCTGCCGGCTGTACTCACTCCACTCATCGCCCTGCCCATGCGCCGCCTCGGCTGGATCAAACCCGGCGACTGCAAACTGGATCTTTAATCTTATCAAAAAAGTACCCTTCGGGGCACCCTCCGTAAGGAAGGTGCCCCGGGGCGGCTCTTGTATCTCGGTTTAATAAGTTTTCCGAAACGGTGTAACCCTCCTTGTGGTTATGCCGTTTTCTCTTTGCTGCGCTCGGCGAGGTGTTGCTGGAAGGCTTCTTCCATCTCCTCTGGGGTCAGTTCGTGAAGAATGCCCACGCTGCTGTAATAGATGTCCAAAAGCTGTACCCGCTTGCCGTCAAGGTACCTCGGCGCATACACCACAATTTTGTCTATGAACTCGTGAATCAGCTCCGGTGTCAGCGTTCTCAGCTCCGTGATTTGCTTCACCTTCTGGATGAACCTCTGCAAGTTCTCGGTCTTATCCGTTTCGGTTTCCAGATAGGCCTGCATCTCCGGGACGGTGGCTTTCAGTGCCTTCTGCTCATCCTCGCAGGACAGGGACAGGGTGGCGTAGCGCTCGTCAGATAGCTTTCCGCTGGCGTTGTCCTCGTAGATTTTTTGAATCAGGGCATCGATCTCCGCAATGCGTTTCTTTGCCTTGCTCAGCTCCCGGCGCTGGGCGGCAAGCTGCTTCTTCTTGTGAAATGCTCATACTGGGGCAAGCGTATCTTCCAGTGCTTGCCCGTAAAGTCGGTGATATACCCCTTGCGCCGGAGATAGTCCTCCATATAGTAGGGTGTGCGGCTGAAGTCCATCGCCTCCCGCACATCGGCACGGTAAACATTGTAGCGGGTGGGCTTGCCGCTTTTCTCATCCAGCCACACGGGACGGGAGG
>CALERQ010000005.1 GCA_937907305.1 uncultured Clostridia bacterium
TCCGCTGCCCATCGTGCTGCGGATCACCTTCGGCGAAAAAAGATCGGGGCAGTGGGCCGAAAGCACCACCGCGGTCACGCCCATCGCCTCCGCCGTCCGCAGGATGGTCCCCAGATTGCCGGGATCCTGCAGCTCGTCCAGCAGCAGATAGCTGCCCGCCCGCATCACCAGCGGCTCGGCCTTCGGCATCTCCCCCACCGCAAAGATCCCCTGCGGGTGCTCGGTCTCGGAGATATACGCCGCCAGCTCATTGGGGATGGAAAAGCACCGCCGCGCCGCCCCCGCCAGCTTTTCGGCCTCCGGGTAGCGGGCGCCGTCGTCGCTCACCAGCAGCGTCCGCAGCGGGATGCCGCTCTCTGCCGCGTCCAGCACCAGCCGGGCGCCCTCCAGCACAAAGCACCCTGTCTCCTCCCGCCGCTTCCGGCTGCCGCACAGCTTCCGGTATTCCTTTATCAGCGCGTTCTCGCGCGAGGTCAGCCGTTCCATCCTTTTCCTCCTTTTGGAGATACTCTTTTTTCTTTATACCCTAAGTCAGCCCCAAATGCAAGCAAATTTTTGATGACTTCATTTTATGACAAAAAATTCCCGCCCGATCCTGTCTTACCAAAATCGGGCGGAGCGTTATGCTTTTTACAGGGCAGCCTTGGCCTTCTCGGTCAGGGCGGTAAAGGCGGCAGCATCGTTGATCGCCAGCTCGGAAAGCATCTTGCGGTTCAGGTTGATGCCAGCCTTCTTCAGGCCGTTCATGAACTGGGAGTAGTTCATGCCGTTCAGCTTGCAGGCGGCAGAAATACGGGTGATCCACAGGCGGCGGAAATCACGCTTCTTCTGCTTACGGCCAATGTAAGCATAGTTGCCGGATTTCATTACGGCCTGTTTCGCCATCTTAAAGCGCTTGCTCTTCGCACCAAAATAGCCCTTCGCCATCTTCAGGGTCTTTTTTCTTCTCTTGCGGGTCATCATCGCTCTTTTAATACGAGCCATATCTTTTTACCTCCGTATCATATCATCTGTAAATGTTGTTGTTAAAGAATCAGGTGTTGGGCATCAGCAGCTTCAGCGCGCCAACATTGGTCTTATCGGCATAGGTGCCCTTGCGCAGGTTTCTCTTGCGCTTGGTGGATTTCTTGTTCAGGATATGAGACTTGTAGGCTTTGGCTCTCTTGACCTTACCGTTTTTGGTCAGCTTAAAGCGCTTTTTCGCACCGGTGTGGGTTTTCAGCTTGGGCATTTTATTTTCCTCCTAAATTTGTTATTACTGCTTATTGGCGGGGGCAGGCTTCGCGTTCATAAACATGATCATACTGCGGCCCTCCAGCTTGGCGGGCTTTTCCACATTGCCTGCATCGGCACAGGCCTCCGCAAAGCGCTGCATGATACCGTACCCCAGCTGGGAATGCGCCATCTCGCGTCCGCGGAAGCGGATGGATACCTTGACGCGGTTGCCGGAAGAAAGGAACTTCTTGGTCTGGTTTACCTTGGTATCAAAATCGTGGGTATCAATGTTCAGGGAAAGCCGGGTCTCCTTCACCTCTATGGTCTTCTGGTTCTTCCGGGATTCCTTTTCGCGCTTGGCCTGCTCAAAGCGGTATTTGCCGTAATCCATAATGCGGCATACCGGCGGCTGGGCCTGCGGCGCTATTTTTACGAGATCCAGGCTCTTTTCCTGCGCCATGTTGTAGGCATCGCGGGAGGACATGATCCCCAACTGCTCGCCTTCAGCGCCGATCACTCTTACTTCCTTGTCGCGGATCTCTTCATTGATCTGCAGTTCCTTGTTTGCGATTGCAAAGCACCTCCTGACTGAAATGGGTTGTAGTTCTCGGGTTTTCCTGTAAATAAAAAGCACGGACTCATCGCTTTGATCGTCCATGCCAAAAGAACGCAAGTCTCCCGCGTTTGCGGGTCCTGCCTCTATTGACCGTGCCTGCAACCACTGTGCGGCAGGTGAGAACGATCTCGTTCTGCTTTCTTTACTCGACTATCATACCAAATCCCCCTCTCCCTGTCAAGGGGGAATTTTCACTATTTTCCTCGTTTTTTCCGCCTGCCGGCGGCGGGGCCCTGCTTTTCTCCCAAGAAAAGCAGCAAAAGAAATTTAGGTCAAGTTTGTAGTCGCCTGTCGGCGGCGCGGAGTCTTTTAGATATCAAAATTTGTACGCCTACCCGGCGAGGGGTTACTTTTCTGTGAAGAAAAGTAACCAAAAGTCACTCGGGGAG
>CALERQ010000006.1 GCA_937907305.1 uncultured Clostridia bacterium
GCCGCAGTATTCCACAATGTACCCAATGCCGCCCTTGACGCTTACCTGCCGCAGCAGCTCCAGCGCGATGTCTTTGGCAGTCACGCCAGGATGCAGTCGGCCAGTCAGCCTCACCCCCATCACCTTGGGCACATTCATCCTAAAGCCCTGTCCCAGTGCTGCTTCCGCCACCGTCAGTCCGCCGCTGCCAATGGCCAGCATCCCCAGCGCCCCGGAGGTCGGGGTATGACTGTCGGCCCCCAGCATCACTTTGCTAGGCTTGGCAAAGCGCTGGCAATGCAAAAAGTGACAAATCCCATTGCCGGGTTTGGAGAAATACACCCCAAAGCGGGCCGCCGCGGTCTTGAGGAACAGGTGGTCATCCGCGTTTTCTCCGCTGACGCACAGGGTGTTGTGGTCGCAGTAAAACACGCTGGCCTCGGTCTGCACCCGGTCGGCACCCACCGCCAGGAAGGTCTGCCCCGCCATAATACCGGTCAGGTCATGTCCCAGGGTCTGGTCCACCCGGATAGCAATGGGGGTCCCAGGGGTCAGCTCACCCTCCATCAGGTGGGAGCGCAAAATCTGAAATACAATATTCTCTGCCATGCTGTTTTTCCTTCTTTCTCTGTTTTCTTGGTTTTATTTAAGCTGCGTGCCATATATCGGGCGCCCCTCCGCTTTTGTCGGGCCGATCCTCCACTTCGTTCCGGACAGCCCTCCCCGCTGCGGTGCGCCCTCTTTATCCCTTGTAGCAGCGTCCTCTGCATACTTTCTTTATCGTTTTAGACTGCCGAGAAGCTTACTAAATCGTTAATGTAATTCTATTCAATCATCTTTTACGCTATTATGCAAGACATTCCCGCTAATTTCAGCGACTTTCACAAATGCCACTTCCACAGTTCTTTACTTTAATCCAATGTAATTTTACTAAAACAATCACTTTTTACTTGATATTTTAGTTTTCTGCCCTATACTTAAAAGAAAGAACTGCCCCACGAAAGGAGCCTGCTCATGTCCACCCTCAAAGATGTCGCCGCACTGGCGCAATGTTCCCTCACCACCGCTTCCATCGTTGCCAATGGCCGCGGGGATGAAATGCACATCTCTCCCGCCACCCAGCAGCGCGTTGCCGAAGCCATCCAACAACTCCAGTACCGCCCGGACCGCGGGGCGCAGCTGCTGCGGGCCGGCCGGCGCCGCCTCACCATTGCGCTGTATTGGCCGCTGGATCACCGCACCACTCTGTTGGGCGATAGACTGTATAATTTTTACAGCATTCTCCAGCAGGAGCAGGAAGCCGCCGAACCCTACGAGCTGCTCATCCAGACCTACTTCAGCGGTCGCCTGGGAGAGATGCTCTCCCCCATCCTGCAGGGCCGCTACGATGGCGTCATCATCGGCGGCGCCGGCGAGCAGGATCTCATTCAGTTGGAAAGTGCAGATATTTCCACCCCTCTTGTTCTCATCAATGCCGAAAGCCGGAAGTATTCCACCGCCGGGGTAAACCACGCCCAAACCGGCTCCCAGGCCGCTGCCCTCATCCACCAAAAGGGCTACCGGGAATGTGCGGTCATCCGTGGCGGCGACCACTACGATGGCACCAGCCAGCGCACCAAGGCTTTCCTCAATTCCTGCCGGCAGCTGGGCATCCGCATCCAGCCGGAATGGACCTTCCAGGCTGCGCCCACCATTGCGGGCGGGGCCGCCGCCACCGAGGAATACTGCGTTCTCCGCCAGCGCCCCCGTGTCATCTACTACGAGAATGACAGCATGGCCCAAGGGGGGCTATATACCCTGGCCCACAGCGGCATCCGTGTCCCACAGGATACCGAGGTGCTCTGCATTGGGCTGCGCAAGCCGGAAATGAACCGCTGCCTGAATCCCGCCCTCAGCTGCATCACCATCCCGCAGACGGTGGACCGGCAGGCTGTTGCCCTGCTGCTCCGCCTCATCCGGGAGTGGCCCACCGCCCCCTTGCATGTGGAAATGGAACCGCAGGTCCAGCTCTGGGAGTCCTTTACTCCACCGGAGAATGCCCCTTCGGATAGCAATTAAAAATGTTTCACGTGAAACATTTGTTCGTGTTCGGTTTCTCAAACCCCCAACTTTTCCTATTGTGTAAATAAACATCCCCTGGCCGGGGGATGTTTATTTTATTGCGGACTATGTTCCCTTCGCTTAACAAGGACACACACGCTTTTGCGTCGGACGCAGTCCCCGCTCCTGTCGTGCTGACTCTGCGCTTTGCTTCGGGCAGCCCTCCCCGCTGCGGTGCGTCCTCCTTTCCCCGCAAAGTCTTACGACCTTTGCAGGGACCCCAAGTGAAAATCAGCGCTGACTGCGTCATCGTCCTTGACATACGCCAGTATGCCGGCGTCCTCTTTCTTGTCATCATCCGGTTTTCTCTCGCCGAAAAGTCCTGCGAAGTTTTTGCGCGGGAGAAATGGCGTCCGAGGGAGCGCAGAGCCGCAACGGATCGTCTTTCCGTTACGGCTCTCTTTTTTGAATATGCTATTGGCATTGGTCTTTTCGGCCGCATGCTTTTCACAGGGAGAAGGATTCCCGGAAGATGACCACCGGCTCGTAGGAACGCACCACAGCCGCATTTGCGCCCTTGCGGATCATCTCCGCGGCCATTTGAACGGCACCGGCTGTCATGGCCTCGGTGGGCATTTCGATGACCGAAAGCGGCGGGGTGCAGTACTGCGCCTGCTGGCGCTCCCCCAGGCCAAAGCAGATAAGCCCCACCTCCCGCGGGATGCGGATGCCTTCTTTTTGCAGCTGGTGGGCCGCCCCGATGGCCATAATATCGGACGCAAATACCAGAAGCTCCGGCAGCGGGCCGCCGGTCATCATGGTTTTGATGCCCACCGCACCGCCTTCGTAGGTATCTTCCGCTTCCACTACCGCGTGGGATGGCACCTGCAGACCGTATTCCCCTGCTGCCGCTATGGCATCCCGAATGCGGCTGCTATCCGCCATGAAGTTGGAACGGTTCTTCAAAAAGCCGATGCTGCGGCAGCCCTTGGCACGGGCCAATTCCATCACCTGCCGCACTGCCTTGGCATAATCGGTATACACCGCGCCAAAGCCCGCCTGGCGACGGTTATACAGCACCAACGGCAGATCCGTCTCCAACTGGGCCAAGGCGTCCATATCCGCCGGGGAAAGACCGCCTAAAATGGCGCAGCTGTATGGACTATGAGAATGCAGGCCCTTTTCCTCGCACAGGTGCCCCTCCCGGAAGGTATTGACCACCAGATCGTAGTCCAGCTCCTGGCGCAGGCGTTCCTGCTGAAAAGCCCCCAACAGCCGCCCCACATAGGAGGCTCTGCGATCCAACGGCCAGTACAGCGCCAATACCGGGCGTTCCTCCTCGCTGGCGCGCAGCCGGCGGGCCACATTGCTGGGGCGATAGCCGGTAGCCGCCACGATCTCCAGGATGCGCTGCTCCGTGGCCGGGGAGACCTTCATCTCCCGCGCTTTGCCATTAAGCACAAAGGAAACCGTGGAGGGAGATACATTGGCGATGCGGGCGATATCTTTGATGGTCGCCATGGCAAAAGCCCCCTTTCTTTGTGATAGCTCCATCTTACCCAAATTTGTCCGGAAAGTCAATTCCTCCCGAAAAGCTTAATCGTTTTTGCTGTTTTGAAATTTTTCTGTTGACAATTCATTGTACTCCCACTATAATCGAATCAGCTAAAACGATTTAGTTGTTTTTAAGAAAGGGTGAGTTCCTTGCAGCAGAATGCTTTGCAACAGCTATTACAGGCCCCGGCCGGTACACCGGTCACGCTGTCCCCCGATTGGTGTCTTATCAATGATGGCCCATCCGGCGACCTGCCCGCCATGGCGCCTGAGTTAGACCCGGCGCGCCGCGCAAAGGTGGTGGTCATTCTTGACCATGATATCCCCGCCGGAAGCTTCCAAAGCGCTTTCCGCCAGAAATCACTGATCGATTTTTCCCGGGCCAATTCGCTGGAGTTTATCCAGTCCGCCGGGATCGGCTACCAGCTGCTGATGCAGGGACGGCTGAAAGACGGTGACCTGCTGGTGACCTGCGGCCAGCATGCAGCGCAGGTGGGCGCTATCGGCGCTTTGGGGCTGTGTTTTCCCCCGGAGGAGCTGGTCCGGTGGCTGCGGGGTGGAGAGTTGACCCTGCCGGCACCGCTGCCGCTGCATATCAGGCTGGAGGGGGACTTTGCCCCCGGCGCCACAGCCTATGATATCGCGCTGGCCTGCGCGGGCAAAAAAGGGGCCGAGGGCCGCCTGCTGCTCCTGCACGACCATACCGCAAGGGGGCTTACCCTTTCGGAAAAGCAGACGCTTTGTCTGCTGGCCCAGCAGGCCGGTGCTGTCAGCGCCCTATTTCCCGAGGAAGATGCTCCGGCCAATATTACGCTGCGGCTGGAGGACTACCCGCCCTGCGCTGTGCTCCCCGGCAGCCTGCCGGAAAGCCAGATGGAGGCCCAGCCCCTTACCGCTCTGTCCGGCGTTCGGGTGGATGCCTGCTTTATCGGGGGGTGTTCCTCCGGGCGGATAGAGGAGCTGCGCGAGGCCGCTGAAATTCTGCGGGGACATCACATCCGCCGGGAGCTGCGGCTGCTGATCGGCTTTGCTTCCAACGCGGACTACCTGCAGGCCATGGAGGAAGGACTGATCGATGTGTTCCTGGACTGCGGCGCGCAGGTCACCAATCCCGGCTGCGCCTCCTGCCTGACCACCTCCATCGGCGTCATCGGGGATGGGGAGGTTATGGCCTCCACCGGCTGCTTCCACTACTCCGGCTGCTGCGGCACCCCCGCTTCCCGGGTCTATCTGGTTTCCGCGCGGACCGCTGCCAAAGCGGCGCTCAGCGGATATCTTTATCAATCGTAACTGGAGGGCATGACTATGGATGCTGTTTTTTCGGGCCGGATATGGAAGCTGCCCGATGATGTGGATACCGATACTATTATCCCGGGGCGGTACGGTGTGCTGCCCTCCGCAGAGGAGATGAGCCGCCACTGCCTGGAGCCGCTGCGCCCGGAGCTGGCCGCCGCGGCCCGGCCGGGAGATATCTTTGTGGCCGGGAAAAACTTTGGCTGCGGCTCTTCGCGGGAATTTGCCCCGGCCTGCATTGCGGCGCTGGGCGTGCGGTGCATTGTGGCCAAGTCTTTCGCCCGCATTTTTTACCGCAACGGCATCAATAACGGGATGCTGCTCATTGAGACGGATGACCTGTATGACCGCTGTGAGGAAGGGGATCTTCTTACCGTGGAGGTAAACCGCTGCCTGAAGGTAAACGGGCAGGTCATTCCCATCCGGCAGATTCCCGATAATCTGTTTGAGATCATCAAGGCCGGGGGGCTGGTGCCCCGCTACCGCGCCCTGAATGAAGCGGCCGAGGCCGCTGAAGCCATCCAAAAGGAGGTGCACTGATATGGGCTACACCATGGCTGAAAAGATCCTGATGAAAAACACCGGGCTTTCTCACCTGGCACCCGGCGATCTGATCATGACCCGGCCGGATATGTGCATGGTGCATGATATCTACACCCCTTTTGTGGTGCAGAAGCTGGATGAGATGAAGTTCCGCCGCCTGGCCGACCCGGAAAAGGCCGTGATTTTCCTGGACCACCTGTGCCCGACCAACCAGGCCACCGGCGACCCCCGCCACTATCACAAGGGGCATGAGCTTTCCGACCGATTTGGTATCCGCAAGCTGCATGCCGGGGAAGGGATCTCTCACACCCTGATGCACGAATACCGCTATGCCCTGCCCGGCACGGTGGTGGTAGCTACCGATAGCCACACCCCCACCTACGGCGGAGGTGGGTGCTTCTGCACCGGGATAGGCTATACCGAAATGGCCGCCACCCTGGGCAGCGGCGAGATGTGGATGAAGGTCCCGGAAGCTATCCGCATTACGGTGGAAGGAGAACTGCCCGCCGGGGTGTACGCCAAGGATATTGTCCTGCAGGTGCTGAAGGATCTGCGCTCCGATGGCGGCACCTATAAATCGCTGGAATATGTAGGAAGTACCATTGACGCGCTGGATATGTCCGGCCGGTACACCATTGCCAATATGTCGCTGGAAGCGGGCTGCAAAACCGCACTTTTTGCAGCCGACCAGAAGACCGCAGATTACTTTGACCTGCCGCTGGAGGAAATTGCCTGGATCCATCCCGATCCGGATGCCCATTATGTCCGGGAGCTGCACTACCGGGCAGAGGAGCTGGTACCCTATCTTTCCTGCCCGCAGGGCGTTGATAATGTCCACTCCATCGAGGAAGTGCAGGGCACCCCGCTCAATGAAGTCTACATCGGCAGCTGCACCAACGGCAGCCTGGAGGATATGGCGGTGGCCGCCCGCATTTTGCAAGGGCACCATGTGGCCCCCTATCTCAAGCTTATCATCATTCCCGCCTCCATCGGCATTTACCGCCAGTGCATGCGGTTTGGGTACATCCGCACCTTTGTGGAGGCCGGTGCCATGGTAGCGCATCCCTGCTGCGGCCTGTGCTGCGGCCAGCCCTATGGCCTGATGAGTGACGGCGAAGTAGTGCTGGGGACCAATAACCGTAATTTCATTGGACGGATGGGCACCACAAAATCTCTTATTTATCTCAGCAGCCCCGCCACGGCGGCCGCCAGCGCCCTTACCGGCGTCATCACTGATCCCCGCACCATGACTGCGGACTGATATTACAAGGAGGAATCATCATGGAGTATAAAATTGCTGTGATCCCCGGCGACGGCATCGGCGTAGATGTCATCCGGGAAGCGGTCCGTTCGCTGGATAAGATCGGCGAGGTTTACGGGCATCGGTTCCACAAGGTGGAGCGCCTGGTGGGCGGCTGCTGCATTGATGCCTACGGCGTGCCCATCCAGCCGGAAACACTGGAGCTCTGCCGGGAGTGCGATGCCATTCTGTTTGGCGCGGCCGGCGGGCCCAAGTGGGACTACCTGCCCCGGGCCCAACGCCCGGAAAGCGGCCTGGCCGCCCTGCGCCGTGGCTTTAATCTGTTCTGCAACCTGCGCCCGGCCAAGCTCTACCCCGACCTGCGGGAAAATTCCCCGCTGAAAAATGAGGTGCTGGACCGCGGGCTGGACCTGCTGCTGGTGCGGGATCTTATCGGCGGTATCTACTTTGGCGAAAAGGGCACCCGGGAGGGCGCCCATGGCCGGGAAGGCTACGATGTGGAATGTTACAGCGAATTTGAGGTGGAGCGGGTGGCCCGCCATGCCTTCCGTCTGGCACAGGGCCGCCGCAAGAGCGTCACCAGCATTGATAAATCCAACGCGTTGGAAAGCTCCCGGCTGTGGCGGGAAACGGTGGCCCGCGTGGCGCAGGATTACCCCGATGTGCAGTTGACCAACCTGCTGGTAGATAAGGCCGCTATGGAGTTGACCTGCAATCCCTCCCGCTTTGATGTGATGCTGACCACCAGCATCTTCGGCGATATCCTTTCGGATGAGGCGGGTGTAGCCACCGGCTCGGTGGGGATGCTGGCCTCCGCGGCCATCAATGAGAAGGGCTTTGGGCTCTTTGAGCCCATCCATGGCACGGCGCCCGATATTGCCGGGCTGGGCATTGCCAATCCCCTGGCCGCTATTGCCTCGGCAGGCATGCTGCTGGAAATTGGACTGGGGCTGAAGGAAGAAGCCGCCGCCATCGACCGGGCCATTAATGAGGTGCTGCACCTAGGCTACCGTACCCCGGATATCTACCTGGAGGGCCGTGGGCTGACCAAGGTGACTACCGAGGAAATGGGCCTCTTGACCGCTGAACATATTCACCGCTAAGACAGGGAGGACACACCATGAAAGATAAGGTAAAGTACGGCCACGAGCTGCTGGATATCGAGATCCCCGAAGGGACCGATCTTAGTATCCTGCTGCCCAAACAGCACCCCACCGGCGTTCGCTCGGAGGAGGAGATCGTGGAGGACGCGCTGGCCCATCCCATTGGAGCCGGGCTGCTGGCCAAGGAGATCCATGCCGGGGATACCGTATGTATCCTCACCAATGACATCACCCGCCTGACCCGCAGCCACATCTACATCCCCATTCTGGTGCGGGAGCTGAATAAGGCCGGTGTGCCGGACCGAGATATCACCATTCTATTTGCCAACGGGATGCACAGCGCCATGACCGAGGAGCAGATGTGCAGCCTCATCACCGAGGATATTTACCACCGCGTTACCGTGGTGCAGCACGACTGTGAGGAATCCCCCTGCCAGCTGGTGGGCACCACCAGCTACGGCCACGAGGTATGGGCCAACAAGATCGCCATGGCAGCCGATAAGCTCATCCTTACCGGCGGCATCCTGGTGCACCATATGGCCGGGTTTGGCGGCGGACGCAAGGATATCATCCCCGGCTGTGCCCGCAAGGATACCATCCTCAGCAACCACAAGATGGTCATTGACCCCAACGCCCAGGCTGGCGTGCTGGAAAACAACCCCGTTCATCTGGACTTTATGGAGGCCTGTGCCTTTACCCACCCCGCCTATCTGCTGAATGTCATCTGCGATGACCACGGGATGATCTACCAGGCGGTGGCCGGCCACTGGCGGGAAGCTTACCTGCACGGCGCTGAATTGGCCAAGGACTTCTACCTTTATCCCATTCCGGAGCGCCCCGATATCGTCATTGCCTCCTGCGGTGGGTTTCCTAAAGACATCGACCTGCGGCAAAGCAAAAAGGGCTTCTACAATGCCAGCCGTGCCGTGAAAAAGGGCGGCGTCATCATTTGCCTGGCGGAGTGCCCCGAGGGATGCAGCAAGGAGATGGACGATCCCTTTGAGGAATGGCTGGGCCGCTATCCCGATAAGGATTCCGTGGTGGCGGAGCTGAAGCGCAAGGTGAATATGGGCGGACTGAATTGCTATAAAGTCCGGGAATGCCAAGCCCACTGCCGGTTGATCCTCATCACCGCGCTAGACCAGAAGCGTATGGCTGAAGTAAATGTGGAGTGCTACCCCAAGGAACAGCTCAATGAGGTCATCCGCACCGTTTTGGCGGAATACGACCACCCCAAGGTGTTGTATATGCCGCAGGCCACCCTCACGCTGCCGCTGGTGAAAGAATAAAACCTCTCCCCCGATCATTTGGTCGGGGGAGCTGCTGTTTCTATTGCATTTTGTGGGCCGCCGCGCTACAATAGGTCTATCCATTGATGCTGCCGCAGGGCGGCTTTTCTAAGCCCATTCAGTTAGCTTTCGCTAACCGCGAAGAGGAAAGGAGTCCCCCATGAACGATAACGAACTGCAATTTGACCGCAGCTGCCATGTCCTTTATTCCCCACCCTGCAAACAGGAGATAAGAGCCAAGCTGGCCCTGCACTACCCGCCGGAACAGCAGGAGGAAATGTGGGACCGTATCCAACAGCAATATGCAGCGTTTCTCTCCGACTGGCGCACCGACCTGGGCGGGAGCCGGAATTTCCACAATGGGGCCGGAGGCACCTACGACTGCATCGCCCTGATGGCCTATTATGTCATCTGCCGGGAGGTGACCAGCCTGGCCGAGATAGAGGAAATGGAGGGGAACCTGTTTTTGCCTTCCTTCCGCCGGCTGCACCGGCTTGGTTTTATTGACTGCAACAAGTCCATTTTCCAAAAGCTGCTGTACCGCGCCTTTTGCAATGCCAAAAAACAGTGCGATAAATGGGGCGATTTTGAGATGCATGTGGCGCCCTACCGCAAGGGTGAACCCATCTACTATGAGTTTACCGCCTGCCCCACCGCGGAATTTGCCAAAAAGCATGACCTGCTGGAGGTGATGCCGGCCCTGTGCAACCCAGACTATGAAGCCATGGAGCTTATTGGCGCACGGCTGGTGCGCACCACCACCTGCGCCAACGGCTGCAAATGCGATTATACCATCTGCGGCAGCCGGGATGACTACCTGAAAGACCACCCGGAATACCGGGATGAAGCCGGCTACCGGCGCAACCGATAAAAACAGCCCCCATTCCTGGGGGCTGTTTTATTGCCGATCAGGATATCTTTTTGCGGGAAAGTGCCATGATGCCAAGGGCGGAAATGACCGCAAGGGCCACCGCAGCGCTGATCCCATCCTGGGTCCCGGTGGCGGGGTTGGGCTCCGGCTGGGCCGGGGTGGCAGGCGCGATCACAACGATGCTGCTTTCCTTTACAGGAATAATCAAATCGGCTTCCTCCACGATGGTATAGCTGTCGCCTTCCATTATAGCCAGCTGGCCGCAGGAACAGCAGTAATGCTCCTTCATGCCGGTAGTGGTCTTGGTGGCGGGCACTTCCTCTATCAACTGCCAGTTGTGGCCGTATGCGATGGTCACTGCCTTGGCAGGGGTATCTTCGCTACCTACAATGGTGTACCCAGCCTCGTTATAGTCATCGCTGTTATAGTATACTTGTTTCCCGTCCGATGGCTCGAGTATTGCCAGATCGTCATTTAGACTGATATAGCCATAATAGAAATTAGAGTATCGCAAGTATATGGCTGCCGATTGGTCGCCAGTAGAGATAGCCTTTACTACGGTATCCTTACCGCTAATATTGATCCCACCATAATGTTGCACATAAATGCCATGGGAACCGCCTTGGGCCGTGACCTTGCTATTGCTAATGTCGAGTTGAATCGTGGAATAAATTCCATCATGGGGGTATTCATCTGAGGTAGAGCCCCCAATTGCTGTAACGGTACTATTTATAATACGGAAACCGTATTCGTAATCATCTGAATAGATACCGCTGGCGTTTGTTCCCTTCGCCGTAACATTAGCATTTTGAATAGTGATGGGGCCGCAGGAGTAAAATGCCTTGCCAAATTCGGAGGAACCGTATCCTTCGCCGGAGGTAATGTGGTAGGCGCCACCTTCAATAGTGATTCCTTCGTAAATATACAGCCCTGCATTGGTAGAATTGATGGTAAGTACAGAATCAGCATCTCCACTAAGGGTCAGTTGGCCTTTACCCTCGCCCATATAAATTCCAAAAGTATCAGGGGCTTCTGTGGTAGGAGTAGCATTGATGTTGTTTGTGCCTTTCAGCACCAGCTTCAGGCCATTACTTCCATTGTAATAAATAGGATACATATATTTGTTGCCCTGCGAAACCGGTGTTCCTCCGGTGATCGATGCATTATTTAGCGTCAATGTGGGGGTGCCATCTACCACCGCAAAGGAAACTGCGCCGGTGATGCCATCGCCGGTAATGCTATCGGCATTTTCGGCCGTTACCGTTACCCCACCGACGGATAGTCCATTCCCGCTTGTACCCAGCCAGGTGGTTGTTGCGTCATCCACCGCATAGACGGTACATACCAGCATGCACAGGCACAGTACCACACCGATGATTCATTTTTTCCATGTCATAATTATTGCTCCTTCCCTTTTTGTGGGGCACTGTCCCTTGACATCCGCGGGTCGGCCCCTATAATGATAGTATAATCCGTTCATGCGTGAACGAAGCAAGTGCTTTTAGGAGGTTCCACATGGAAAAGGACACAAAAAAGCTCTTCCAAATCACCGAAGCGGCACATGCCTGCGGGCTTTCCCGCAGCACGCTGATGCGCCTGGAGGAAAAGGGGCTGCTTACGCCTGCCTATATCGCACCGGAAAGCGGGCGGCGGTACTACGATAACTACAATATCGCACGCATTCTGCAGATCGAGAAGTTCAAGGCCATGAGGCTTGATACGGAGGAGATCACCACCTACTTTACCCATGGCGGCGAAGCCGCGGAGCTGCTGACAGTGCTGGAAAACCGCCTGCATGACCTGCAGCGCAGCGTGGAGGAAATGCGGCTGCGCGCCATGGAGCCGCCCAGCATTTCCGTGCAGCTGATGCGGCTGCCGGCCGTGACCTGCTGCATGCGATGGTGCGTGGGCCTTACCACGCAGGATCGATATCATGACATGTACGATTTTTACAGTGCTTGCGTCCGTAAAGGGTATGTGCTCTCCGATGAGCCGCTCTTTGCCATCTACGACCGGCAGGACTATCTTGATGGGGTGATTGGCGATACACCCTACCCCTATGCGGTCTGTGTGCCGGTGCGGCCGGAAAAAGCGCCCGCGGATGCGGTGACCCTGCCGGAGTGCCGGGTACTCTCAGTGCTGTACCGCGGCGATTACGCCGGTGTGGATGAAGCGTGGCTGACCCTGGGCCGCGAAGTAAAGGCCAGAGGGCTGAAGCCCGCAGGTCTTCCGCGTATCCTTGGTATTGTAGCGGCCTATACAGGACGGGAGATCGATACCCAACGATACTGCTCCCGGCTGGTACTGCCGGTGGAGGAATAAACGAACATTGAAGCTCTTTTCCTTCTCCCCTACAATCCACAGTTTACTTGTAATACCGGAATATGTTACAATAAAAGGAGAAGTATACAGAGAGGAGGACTGCCCATGAATATCCGCGAACTGGCCAAAGAAGCCGGTGTTTCGGTTGCCACCATCTCCCGTGTCATCAACCACCCGGAGGCGGTGCTGCCGGAGACCCGCGAACGGGTGCAGACCATCATCGAAAAATACAACTACAACCCCAAGCCGGTCAACCGCGGGCGGCGGGCCATCGCCCTCATCGTTCCCGCAGCCAAGCGAGCACAGACCCTGCTTTTGGGGGTGCAGTCGGTGCTGGCACCCAAGGGAATCCTGGTCAACCTGGTGGAGTCCGCTCCCTTTTCGGGCGGGACAGCTGCCTGCATTCAGGCTGCCGCCGCGGCAAAGCCCATCGGAATGCTGATCGCCGGGGAACCCTCTCTGCAGCCGGAGGCGCTACCTGCCGAGCTGCCGGTCGTACTGCTGGGCAGCTATGATCGATTGGAAAACTGCAATATCTGCGGCATCCATTACCGGGACGCTGCCGAAAAGATGGTTTCACATCTCCACGCTATGGGCCACCGCTCCATCTGGCTGCTGCAAAGCAGCGGAGAATCCCCCGAAAAGGCCGCCATTACAGCCGGTTACCGGCAGGCAGCGTCTGCGTTGGGGCTGACTGACCGCCAGTGCCGTGTGCTGGAAGCGGAGGACAGCGTAGCGGGCGGCTATCGCATCTGCCGCGAGGAAATACTGACCGAGGAGCCGCCGCAGGCCGTCTTCGCTGTCAGTGATGAACTGGCCATGGGTGTCATCAAGGCTGCGCGTGAGGAAAACATTCCCCTGCCAGAGGGACTGGCCGTTGCGGGCTTTACCGGCAGTGAGGCTGCCGCTGTCATCACCCCGGCACTGACCACTATGGAGCACCCATTGGAACGGCTGGGTGCCGTAGCGGCCCGCCGCCTCATCGAGCTCATCGAGGACAGTGCGCTGTACCAGGTAGAAACCCACGAGATCGTACTGAAATCCAAGCTCAAGATCCGCCGCAGCTGCGGCAACCGTAAAGAGATCTACGAGCTATTTGAGTAAAGGAGGGCATGAGATGTCGTTATTATCCGTCAATTTTATGGGCCTGCCGCTTAAAAATCCTATTATAGCGGCAGCCGGTCCCTGGTGCCGTGATGCCGCCGCCATGCAGAAGGCCATTGATGCCGGTGC
>CALERQ010000007.1 GCA_937907305.1 uncultured Clostridia bacterium
GAAGGAGGACTTTTCATGTTTGACGCAGTCTCCGGGCTGATGATCGGCTCCTATTTCGTAGTTTATGTAATTTGTGTTGGTATTCTCATCTGGTATGCCAACCATCATTTGGAGGATAAGTAAAGGAGGCTTCCCATGAATATCAATCTGGGTTGGTTTATTGCGGCATTCGCTGCCTATTTCATTATCAACATCGTTGTTTCCCTGCGCGTTAGTAAGGGCACTTCCGGCATCAGTGGCTTCGCGCTGGGGCAGGTCGGTCCCGTAGTACTTGCTTTCTCATTCTTCGCAACCCGTCTCAGCGCCAGTGTGTACCTGGGCGAGCCGGGTATCATGTGGACCTCCGGCTGGCCTTACAGCTGGATCGGCATTCTCAATGCGGCCTTCTGGACCGCTACCATCATCATCGTGGCCCGCCGCATGCGCACCTATTCCGGCGCCCTGGGCGCTCTCACCGTCCCGGATTTCCTGGGCCAGCGGTACGATAGCAACTTCCTGCGCATCTGGACCTGCATCGGCTGCACCATCTTCTACATCCTGCTCATCGTTTCCCAGTACAAGGGCGCCATTGCCCTGTTCTCCACCCTCTTCGGCATGGATAAAACCGTTATCATTGTGGCGTTCTCGCTGTTCGCCATCATCCTGGTCAATATCGGCGGCTTCAAATCCGTTGCCTGGACCGACTTTTTGCAGGGCATCCTCATGGTCATCATCGCGGTGGTCATCTTCATCGCGGCGTTCAAGGCCGTCGGCTGGAGCTTTGCCGATGTAAACACCCAGCTTTCCGCCATCGATCCCAACCTGGTCCAGCCCTTCAATGAGAGCGGTCTTTACAGCCTTTCCGGCGTCATTGCCATGCCGTTCTATCTGTTTGTTTCGCTGGTGGCCAATCCCTACTGCACCATCCGCCTGATGGCCATGACCGATGTGGGCCGCAAGAGCTTCAAAAAGTTCGGTCTCACCCTCATCTCCGTCGGCATGATCTGCATGCTGATGTATATGTCCGGTCTGTTTGGGCGGGTACTGTACCCCAACCTGGCCGATGCCGACAGCGTCATCCCCACCATCGCCCAGAACCTGCTGCCCGAATGGGGCCTGGCCATTGTGGCCGTTGGCCTGTTCGCCTCCATGATGGCCTGTGTGGACTCCATGATCCACTGCATCAGCGCCATGCTCTCGGTCGATATCTATAAGCGCACCCTGAAGAAGGATGCCACCGATCAGCAGGTCGCCAAGGCCGCCCGCTACATCACCTTCGCGGTGGTCGCCATCGTGCTGGTCATCACCCTGTTCTATACCCCCAAGCTGCTGGCCATGCTGGGCATGATCGCCGGCGCGGGCTCCGGTCTGGTCACCCTGGCTCCCATGCTGGTGGGCCTCTACTGGGAGCGCACCACCAAGGCGGGTGCCATCGCCGGCTCTCTCACCGGCGTGCTTTCCTTCGCGCTGTTCTACTTCGGCAGTTTCTTTGGCGGCAACCTGTGGATCATCGGCGTGGCGGCTGCCGTACTGGCTGTGGCTGTCACCGTGGCGGTCAGTCTCTTTACTAAGCCGGTGGACCCCGCTGTATTAAACCGTATGAAGGGCCTGAAGGCCGAAGGCTAACCTCCCTCGCGGCGGCCTGCGGCCGGGCCGCCCCTGCTATGACATTCCCATTCCCTATTTCAATTTGACTCCTCAAGAAGAATGTCCCTGCCTCGGCGGGGATACTTTCCTGCTCCATGCAAAAAGCTCCCCCACGGGGGGGGGAGCTTTTCTCTATTTTATCAATATTAAATTATAGATCATCCAGCGTCATGCCAAAGGGCGGCAGGAACTGCATCATAAACTGCTCCGCCTCCGGCAGCTCCATCTCATGGATCGCCTGCAGCAGGGTATCATACGCCCGGTCAAATTCATGGTTGCCCGCCCGGCGCTCCTCGGTGCACTTGATCAGGGCCGAGAGCTTATCCGCCGCCTTGATATAGGGCTTGTACTCCTCGGTTGGGGTAAACCATGGGGCCATTTCCTCCGCCATGGGCACCGGCAGGCGGGAAAGCAGCGCCGTCTGCGCTTCCTTTTCCACCGCCTTGTACGCCGTTTTAATGCTCTCGTTCTTATATTTCACCGGTGTGGGCAGGTCGCCGGTCAGTATCTCGGTGCAGTCGTGATACAGGGCATACAGCACCGCCTTTTCCGGCTCCAGTGTGCCGCCCCGCTGGCGGTTCAGCAGCGCCAGCGCATGGGCAATATACGCCGTTTCCAGCGTGTGCTCACACAGGTTCTCCGGCCGGGAGGACCGCATCAGGCACCAGCGATCGATATATTTCATTCGCCCCAGCAGGGCATAGAAGGTATTCAGCATGGCTTTCTCTCCTCGGTTTTATTGGCGGCAGGCCCTGCAGGGGGCTGCTCCTGCTTTTATTCTACCACGGCGCGGGGGCCGGTGGCAAGCACCCCCGCGTTTTGCAGGAGTCCCTGCAAGAATCCCTGCAAAAGCAGTAAAAATGCAGGAAAAATTAAATCCGATTCATATTTGTTCAATTTTCATCTCATAAAAAGGCCATTTTCTTGTCAAAATGAATGAAAATCAAAAAATCCTGCAAAATGGGGTTGCAATTCCATTTTGCGGTGCTATAATAATGACCATAGTCCACCGTGACCCAGATTAAAATGAATTTTGATAAGGAGATCCCACCATGAAAAAGTTATTCGCCCTCTTGATGGCCGCCATGATGCTGCTGTGCTGTGCAGCCTGCGGCGGCAATGATACCCCCAATACCCCCTCCGATACCCCTGCCTCCATCACCATCGGCACCGGCAGCACCTCCGGCACCTACTATGCCTATACCAACGCCGTCGGCATGATCCTGAAGGACGCCACCGGCTACACCTACAATGTCATCTCCACCGGCGGCTCCGTTGCCAATATCAATGGCATCGAAGACGGCGACTACAATATGGCCATCGTACAGAACGATACCATGATCAAGGCCTACAATAAGCTGGATGACTTCAATTTCCCCGTTGCCATCACCTCCTTCTCCGTTTTGGGCGAGGTTTATTCCGAGGTCATGCAGGTCGTTGTCCGCGGCGACCTGAAGGACACCGTCAAGACCCTGGCCGATGTCAAGGGCCTGCGCGTTTCCATCGGTGATGCCGGTTCCGGCACCGAGGCCAACGCCAAAGCGCTGCTGGCCGCTTACGGCATTTCCACCGATGATATCACCGTACAGAACCTTTCCGTCAACAACAGCGCCGATGCCATGAAGGATGGCAAGCTGGATGTCTTCTTCTTCACCTCCGGCGCCCCCACCACCGCCATCACCGAGCTGCAGACCGCCATGGATATCTATCTGCTGGGCCTGGATGATGCCATAATGGATGAGTTCATCGCCAATAACAAGGTAGGCGACTATGCCGTTTACGCCAAGATGGCTGTCACCCACGACCAGTATGAGTGCATCCCCGCCGAGGCCCCCATCACCACCATCGGCGTTACCGCCACCTACATCGTTTCCAATTCTCTCTCCGAGGATCAGGTCTACAATATGACCAAGGCCCTGTGGGAGAGCAAGGATGAGATCGCCAAGGCCCATGCTGTCGGTACTGGCATGGATATCAACAATGCCTTTGTCACCGTCGGCAATGTTCCGCTGCACCCCGGCGCTGCCAAGTATTACACCGAGATGGGCCTGAATGTTGGCTGATCCGTAAACCATTAAGTTCCCCATACGCCTGCGGCGGGAGGAGTTCCATCAAGCCTCCCGCCGCGGCTTTCCTCATTTATTTGCCGGGTGACAAAAGCGAACCGGCCTCTATTCCTTGCTTTCCCCGCTGTTCCCCTTTTGTGATCCGGTAAAAATCATGTCAGAAAGGAAGCTGCCCCATGAGCCATTCCCTGCACCACCACTCCGATGCCGCCGATACCGCCAAGCTCCTGCAGGAGCTGGACCGCGACAGCAAAAGCCGCAGCCTGACCGGCGGCTATAAGACCGCCATGACGGTGCTGTTTGTCCTCTATTCCGTCACCATGATCGTTATGGCGCTGGTCGTTTCCGGCGCGACGCAATATACCCGTCTGCCCGTTTTTGTGGGCATGACCCTCTTTGTCGGCTATCTTAAATCCCCCGCCAGCAAAAAGGACGCCCTGCGGGATAACTACTTCCCCTGGTACGATATCATCCTGGCCTTCGCCTCGCTGGGCGTGTTCTTCTACTACGCCATCGCCCAGCAAAAGATCATCCAGATGGCCAACCGCATCGGCACCACCCAGATCGTTCTGGGCATCATCGGCATCCTGCTGCTGGTGGAGCTGTGCCGCCGTTCTACCGGCATCCCGCTTATCGTGGTCGTGGGGCTGTTCACCATCTACGGCGCCTGGTGGCTCACCAATAATAATCCCAAAACCGCCTTGCGCAATCTCATCTACAACCTGTTCTACAATCTCAATTGCGGCATCTTCTCCTCCCCCATCACCGTCTGCGCGTCCTTCATCGTGCTGTTCATCATCCTCGGCTCCTTCCTGGAGAAAACCGGCATCGGCACCTTCTTTGTCGATTTGGCCAATTCCGTCGCGGGCGCCAGCGTAGGCGGTCCCGCCAAGGTCGCCGTTATCTCCAGCGCACTTATGGGCATGTATTCCGGCTCCTCCGTTGCCAATACCGTCGGCAGCGGCAGCATCACCATCCCCACCATGAAAAAAGTAGGCTATAAGCCCGAATTCGCCGCGGCGGTCGAGGCCGCCGCCTCCACCGGCGGCCAGATCATGCCGCCCATCATGGGCGCTGCCGCTTTCCTCATGGCGGAGATCACCGGCGTGCCCTACGCCACCATCGTGGTGGCCGCCATCCTGCCCGCCGTGCTGTACTTCACCGGTATTTACCTCATGGTCCACTTCGAGGCCAAGCGCCTCGGGCTCAAGGGCCTGCCCAAGGATTCCATGCCGAAGTTCTTCCGGCTCCTGGCCAAGAGCGGCTATCTGCTGCTGCCGGTCATCATCCTGGTCATCTGCATGAACTACTACACCGCCGGCATGTCCGCCTGCTTTGCCATTCTGTTCTCGCTCATCATCAGTCTCATCGGCAAGGATAAGCACGACCTCGTACGCACCATCGGCCTGCCGCTCATCCCGCTGGCCACTCTGGTCGTCCTGTGGCAGGTCCTCAAGATCGATACCGGCACTTCCGTCTTTGTGGCTATGGTCGTTGCCGTACTGTGCAGCTTCCTTTCCAAATCGGCTGTTCTCACCCCCAAGCTGGTCGCGGAGGGCCTGCAGGGCGGCGCCGGCAGCTCCATCGGCGTGGCGGTTGCCTGCGCCATGGCCGGCATCATCTCCGGTGTTGTTTCCATGACTGCTCTGGGCACCACCCTGGTCGCCGTCATCGTTCCCCTGGCCCAGAAGAGCATCTTCCTCGCCTTGTTCTGCACCATGGCGGCCTGCATTGTACTGGGCATGGGTGTTCCCACCACCGCCAATTATGTCATCATGGCCACCATCACCGCCCCCATCCTCATCAAAATGGGCATCCCGCTGCTGGCGGCGCATATGTTCGTGTTCTACTTCGGCATCGTGGCGGATATCACCCCGCCCGTGGCGCTGGCCGCCTATGCCGGCAGTGCCATCGCCCACTCCAATCCGCTCAAGACCGGCGTCACCGCCACCAAGCTCGCCATCGGCGCGTTCATCATTCCTTACATCTTCGCGCTCAATCCCAGCCTGCTGTTCATTGATGTGACCTCCATCTGGACGCTCATCAGCATCATGGTCACCTCCGTCATCGGCATGGCAGGTATCGCCATGGGCATGACCGGCCATGTTTACACCCACATTCCGTGGTATATGCGCATCATGCTGCTGGCCGGCGGCATCCTCCTCATCGATCCCGGCCCCATCACCGATCTCATCGGTCTTTTGCTCATCGGCATTCCGTTCGCGTTCCAGCTGCTGCAGAACCGCAAGCTGAAAGCCGCTGCCGCTGAATAATATTTGCATCAGAAGGGCAGTCCCTGCGGGGGCTGCCCCTTTTCTCATCTCTGCCGCGTCCCGGCATGGGGCCGCAGGCCAAGCCGCCCTCCGGGCGGCTTATGCGGGCTTCGCCCGCATCGGCGGCTCCGCCGCCGGGCCTGCGGCCCCCGCCTTCCCCCTGCGCAAACTCCCCCTGCGCCACCCCTCCCCTTGCGCAAACCCTCCCCCTGTGCTATCATCAGTGGCAGAAACGAGGTGTTCCCATGTCCTTGGAGATCGAACGCAAATTCCGCATCAAAATGCCGCCCAAAGCCTGGCTGCGCAGCCGGGAGGGTGTTTCCGTCACCAGCCTGGTGCAGTGCTACCTCACCGCCCGCCCCGGCTGGGAACGCCGCGTGCGCCAGGCCACCAACGCCTTGACCGGCGAGGTACGCTGTACCCTCACCGAAAAGACGGAGGAAGCCGGCCTCATCCGTACCGAGCTGGAAAAGGAAATCTCCCAAATTGAGTATGAAGCCCTGCTGGAAGAGATGCTCCCCGGCACCCCGGCACTCTACAAGGTGCGATGGGCCTTCCCCTACGCGGGCCACGCCATCGAGATCGACTGCTACCCCTTTTGGGAGGAGGAAGCCATCCTGGAGGTGGAGCTCTCCTCCCCCGAGGAGGCCTTCACCCTCCCGCCGGAGATCAAAGTATTGGCCGATGTGACCGATGACCCGAACCTCAAAAACCGCGCCCTGGCCCTGGCCATGGCAGAATGGGAAAAAGATCAGGAAAAAATGCCGGAAAATCAGTAACATTTCCTATTGACAACCGCGTAAAAGTGAATATAATGGTTTCAAGATGTTTCGGGGCGGGGTGCAATTCCCCACCGGCGGTGACGGAGCCCATCGGCTCCCCAGTCCGCGAACAGCGCCACGGCGCTGCCGAGAGGGTGCGATTCCCTCACCGACGGTCACAGTCCGGATGGAAGAAACAGCGCTTTTTTGCGTGCCAGCGCCCCGCTGCGGCTTTTGCCGTGCCGGGCGCTTTTGTTTTGCGATGAAACATCTGCAAATCAATAAAAGGAGCATAACCACCATGGCAAACACCAATCCCAAACTGGGCCGGCTCGCCAAGCTCGGCCTGCTCGCGGCCCTCTCGGTCGTCCTCGTATTCTTCATTCACTTTCCCATCTTCCCCACCGCCAAGTTCCTGGAATACGATCCCGCCGATATCCCCATCATGATCGCCACCTTCGCTTTCGGTCCCTGGTACGGCCTCATGACCACCATTGTCGTCGCCGTTATCCAGGGCGTCACCGTCAGTGCCTCAGGCGGCGTCTACGGCATCATCATGCACATCATCTCCACCGGCACCTTCGTGCTGGTCGCCGGCCTTATCTACGAAAAGCATAAGACAAAAAAAGGCGCGCTCATCGCCCTTCTCTGCGGCGTTGTTGCCTGGGGCCTCATCATGATGCCCGCCAACCTCCTCATCACCCCCATCTTTACCGGCATGCCGGTGGAGGCCATCCGCGCCATCCTGCTGCCCGTCATCCTGCCCTTCAATCTTATTAAAGCCGGCATCAACGCCACCGTGACCTTCCTGGTCTACAAAAGCGTTTCGCCGCTTCTTCATCGGTGATTTTATGAAAGAACAGTTCTCCTTTACCGGCCGGGTCATCACCGGCCACCGCCTGGGCCACACCCTCGGCTTCCCCACCGCCAATATCGTCGTCACCCCCGGGGAGAAGCTCCCCGCCCTCGGCGTTTACGCCGCGTGGGTCACCCTGCCGGATGGCACCCGCCGTGCCGCCGTGACCAATCTCGGCGTCCGCCCCACCGTGGAGGCGGCAGGTGCCCTGTGGGTGGAAAGCTACCTTCTCGATTTTTCCGGCGACCTGTACGGCCAGGAGCTGACCGTTACCCTTTGTCACTTTCTGCGCCCGGAGCGCCGCTTCCCCAATGTGGAAGCCCTGCGCCAGGCCATCGCCCATAATGCCCAGGAAGCCCGCGCCTTACTGCTGGGCAAGGGTAAGGAAGACCACACCCCCAGCGGCCAATAAACCCTGCACGGATCCCGGCTCGGGCGGCAGCCCGGCGGGCTTCGCCCGCCTTCGGGGCGCCCCCACGGGGGCGCCCCTTTCGCCGGCCTGCGGCCGGCGGGGCTGCCGCCCGGTGCCCGCGCCCTGCGCATGATCCCCGCAAAAATCCCCTTCCCCACCTTGACAAATCCCCCTCCCCTGCGGTAAAATAACCAGGATAACAAAAAACGCTTTGAAGCGGAGGAGTACCCGTTCCCCCCGACCCCCAGAGAGCAGCCGTCCGGTGCAAAGGCTGCGGCGGAAAACGGAGAAAGTCGCCGCCGAGCGGTGCCGCCGAATTTTTTAAGCGGCAACGGCGTTCCCCGTTACGGAAAATGAGTGCGTGCCGCTTCGGCACGAAACCAGGTGGTACCGCGCCAAAAAATGCGTCCTGCTGTTTTCCCTTCTGTGGAAAAATCAGCGGGCTTTTTTATTTTCCCCGCCTGCCGCCACGGGAAAACCGGCGCTGACGGCGTCACCGGACCTTGACAGGCGCTAGCCCGCCTTCGTCGGGCGCCAGCCTGCCCGCGGCCCGCTTCCTTGTCATCATCCGGTTTTCCCGCGCCGCCCGGCTGCTTTTCCCACCGCCAATTGCCGGCCGCACCATCCCAAAAGAAAAAAGGAGGATCCCCATGGCAAAACAACTGGAAAAGGTCTATGACCCCAAACAGGTCGAGGACCGCACCTACCAATTCTGGCTGGATAAAAACTACTTCCATGCCGATGCCGAAAGCAAAAAGGAACCCTACACCATCGTCATCCCGCCCCCCAATATCACCGGCCAGCTGCATATGGGCCACGCGCTGGATAACACCCTCCAGGACGCCCTCATCCGCTGGCGCCGCATGCAGGGCTACGAAGCCCTGTGGCCGATCACGCCTCCATCGCCACCGAAGCCAAAATCGTGGAAGCCATGCGCAAGGAAGGCGTCACCAAGGAAGAGATCGGCCGCGAGGGCTTTTTGGAGCGCGCCTGGGAATGGCGCCGCCAGTACGGCGGGCGCATTGTCAGCCAGCTCAAAAAGCTCGGCTCCAGCTGTGACTGGGAGCGGGAACGCTTCACCCTCGATGAAGGCTGCTCCCGCGCGGTGCAGCTGGTGTTCCAGCGCCTGTACGATCAGGGCCTCATCTACCGCGGCAACCGCATGGTCAACTGGTGCCCCACCTGCAATACCTCCATCAGCGATGCCGAGGTAGAGTACGAGGAGCAGGACGGCAACTTCTGGCACCTGCTCTACACCGTCAAGGAGACCGGCGAGCAGCTGGAACTGGCCACCACCCGCCCCGAGACCATGCTGGGCGATACCGCCGTGGCCATCAATGGCGATGACCCCCGCTATGCCCACCTGCACGGCTGCCATGTCATCCTGCCGCTGCTCAATAAGGAGATCCCCATCGTCTGCGATGAGCACGCCGATATGGAAAAGGGCACCGGCGTCGTAAAGATCACCCCCGCCCACGACCCCAACGACTTTGAGGTCGGCGAGCGGCACAACCTGCCCCGTGTCCGGGTCTTCACCTACGACGGCCACATGACCGGCGCTGCCGATAAAGCCGCCGCCGATGAACTGTTCCGCACCGGCAAGGCTGCCGCCGGCGAGCCCGAGGTACTGGATTGCGGCAAATATGCCGGCATGACCACCAAGGAGGCCCGCAAGGCCATCCTGGCCGATCTGGAAGCCTGCGGCGCCCTCAAATCGGTGGAGCCGCTGCGCCACGATGTGGGCACCTGCTACCGCTGCCACTCCACCATTGAGCCCATGGTCTCCAAGCAGTGGTTCGTCTCCATGAAGCCGCTGGCGGAGCCCGCCATCAAGGCCGTCCGCGAAAAGGACATCCGCTTCGTCCCGGAGCGCTTCGATAAAAACTACTTCCACTGGATGGAAAACATCCGTGACTGGTGCATCAGCCGCCAGCTGTGGTGGGGCCATCGCATCCCCGCCTACTACTGCGATGACTGCGGCGAGACCGTCGTCACCATCCAGGGCATCGAAAAGTGTCCCAAGTGCGGCGGCCACATGACCCAGGATCCCGATACCCTGGATACCTGGTTCTCCAGCGCGCTGTGGCCCTTCTCCACCCTGGGCTGGCCGGATGACACCCCCGAGATGCGCAAGTTCTATCCCACCTCCACCCTCGTCACCGGCTACGATATCATCACCTTCTGGGTCTCCCGCATGATCTTCTCCGGCCTGGAATACACCGGCAAAAAGCCCTTCGATACCGTCCTCATCCACGGCCTGGTGCGGGATGCCCAGGGCCGCAAGATGAGCAAATCTCTCGGCAATGGCGTCGATCCGCTGGAGGTCATCGACCAGTACGGCGCGGATGCCCTGCGCTTTATGCTGGTGACCGGCAACAGCCCCGGCAATGATACCCGCTACATGGATGAAAAGGTGAAGGCCGCCCGCAATTTCGCCAATAAGATCTGGAACGCCACCCGCTTCATCCAGATGAACCTCTCCGATGAGATCACCAAGATCGAGCTGCCGGGGACCCTCGCCACCGAGGATAAGTGGGTGCTCACCCTCTACAATGACCTTGTGAAGGAAGTCACCGATAACCTTGAGAAATTCGAGCTGGGCGTCGCTTCCGCCAAGCTGTACGATTTCATCTGGGATATCCTCTGCGACTGGTACATCGAGCTGGTGAAGAGCCGTCTGCAGGCCGGCGGCGAGACCGCCCTCAATGCCCAAAAGGTACTGGTCTATGTCATGGCCAATACCCTCAAGCTGCTGCATCCCTTCATGCCCTTCATCACCGAGGAGATCTGGCAGAGCCTGCCCCACGAGGGCGAGGCCGAAGCCATCATGATCTCCCAGTGGCCCACCTGGAGCGAGGCGCTTTCCTTCCAGAAGGAGGAGGCCGACTTCCAGAAGATCATCGATATCATCCGGGCCATCCGCAACCAGCGCACCGAGATGAACATCCCGCCCTCCAAAAAGGCCAAGGTCTATATCGAAACCGCCGAGACCGGGATCTTCACAAACGGTATCCCGTTCCTGCAGCGCCTGGCCTCCGCCTCGGAGGTCGAGGTCGGTGAAAAGTTCGAGCTGCCCGGCGCCGTCCAAGTCATCACCCATGCTGCCCGCGCCCTCATCCCCATGGATGAGCTCATCGACCGGGAAAAGGAACTGGCCCGCCTGGAAAAAGAGCGCGAAAAGTGCCAGAGCGACATTGATTTCATCGGCCGCAAGCTGGATAACCCCGGCTTTGTCGCCAAAGCGCCCGCCCAGCTCATCGAAGCCGAGCGTGCCAAGCTGGCCCAGCACAAAGACCGCATGGCCAAGATTTTGGAATCCATCGCTTCCATGCAGCAGTAATCGGATTTTCCCTGCACCGTACCCTTTGTGGTGCGGTGCAGTCCCCTGTCCGGGCGCAGGGGCAGGCGTATTTTATTCGGTTTCCGCAAGCCAATCGCAGAAAGTCACGCTGCCGAGATTATTGGGTGAACAAGCAGCTATTTTCCCAGACGGCCCCTCCCCCGCCACGGGGGAGGGGAACGGGAAGGGGGCAGATGCTGCCGCAGGCTACCTTTGAAGCGCATCTGTGCGCAGTACGGATTTGGATTTTTCGCCCCAGAAAAATCTAAATCCGTAGCCAGCACAGCACAAGCGTCACGGGTCTTTAGGGCGGAGCCCTAAATCGCTTTTGGGCACTTTTGGCGATTCAAAAGTGCCGCCCCGGCGGCAGCCGTACAGTCTGTCACCCTCCGGTGACCCCGCCCCGCCGACAGGCGACTACAAATTTGCCGTAAATATCTTTTGCCTGCTTTTCTTCATAGAAAAGTAAGCCCCCGCCGGGTAGGCGTACAGGCCGTCACCCTCCGGTGACTCCGCCCCGCCGAAGGCGACCAAAAACCTGGCCCCTCGGCAGCGGTGCTTCCCAAGCCTTGTAAAAGGCCCCGCCCCGCCAAAGGCGACCACCAACTTGCCGTAAATTTCTTTTGCGTCCTTTTCTTCATAGAAAAGTAAGCCCCCGCCGGGTAGGCGTACAGGCCGTCACCCTCCGGTGAC
>CALERQ010000008.1 GCA_937907305.1 uncultured Clostridia bacterium
CGGGGCCTACCACGATAACGGAACGGCCGGAGTAGTCTACACGCTTACCCAGCAGATTCTGGCGGAAGCGTCCCTGCTTACCCTTCAGCATATCGCTCAGGGATTTGAGAGCGCGGTTGTTGGGGCCGGTCACCGGACGGCCGCGGCGGCCGTTATCGATGAGGGCGTCCACCGCTTCCTGCAGCATCCGCTTCTCGTTGCGCACGATGATATCGGGGGCATCCAGCTCCAGCAGCTTCTTCAGGCGGTTGTTGCGGTTAATAACGCGGCGGTACAGGTCATTCAGGTCGCTGGTGGCAAAGCGGCCGCCGTCCAGCTGTACCATGGGGCGGATATCGGGCGGAATGACAGGCAGCACATCCAGTATCATCCACTCCGGCTTGTTGCCGCTGGTGCGGAACGCTTCCACCACATCCAGACGCTTGAGCAGCTTCGCCTTCTTTTGGCCGGTGGCCTTCTCCAGCTCCTCCTTGATCTCCACCGAGAGCGCCTCGATATCCAGCTGCTGCAGCAGCTTCTTTACCGCCTCGGCGCCCATGCCGGCGTCAAATTCATCCTCATAGGCCTCTCGGTACTCATTGTACTCCCGCTCACTCAGCAGGGCGTACTTTTTCAGCTTGGTGTTGCCGGGGTCAATGACGATATAGGATGCGAAATACAGCACCTTTTCCAGCACGCGGGGGCTCAGGTTCAGCAGCAGGCCCATGCGGCTGCTGGTGCCCTTAAAGTACCAGATGTGAGAAACCGGCGCGGCTAGCTCAATGTGGCCCATCCGTTCACGGCGCACCTTGGCGCGGGTCACTTCCACGCCGCAGCGCTCGCACACCTTGCCCTTAAAGCGGATGCGCTTATACTTGCCGCAGTAGCATTCCCAGTCCTTGGTCGGTCCAAAAATGCGCTCGCAGAACAGGCCGTCGCGCTCCGGCTTCAGGGTGCGGTAGTTGATGGTCTCAGGCTTTTTTACTTCGCCGTAGCTCCAGGAGCGAATGGCATCGGGGGAAGCCAGCCCGATCTTGATCGATTCAAAAGATTTATTATCCAAAGTTCTTCCCCTCCATCATTAAAAATCAAATCCGTCGTCGTCCTCATCGTCGCTGCCGTCAAAGTCGGCATCGTCAAAGGGATCGCTGTCCTCATCGGGGTTTTCCATGGTGTAGTTGTCCTCGATCTCGGAATCCACGGCTACATCGCTTTCATCGTAGTAGTCGCTGGCCATAGGCATGTTCTCGTCCTCATCGTAGGTCTGCTTGATGTCGATCTCCTCGTTGTCCTTATCCAGGATCTTGACATCCAGGCCCAGGGACTGCAGCTCCTTCACCATGACGCGGAACGCCTCGGGGATGCCGGGCGCCGGAATGTTCTGGCCCTTCACGATGGACTCAAACGCCTTCACACGGCCCACCACATCATCGGATTTCACAGTCAGGATCTCCTGCAGGGTATAGGCTGCGCCGTAAGCCTCCAGCGCCCAAACCTCCATCTCACCAAAGCGCTGGCCGCCGAACTGCGCCTTACCGCCCAGGGGCTGCTGGGTCACCAGACTGTACGGACCAACGGAACGGGCATGGATCTTATCATCGACCAGATGATGCAGCTTGAGGTAGTACATGTAGCCGACGGTAACACGGTTATCAAATTTCTCACCGGTGCGGCCGTCGTAAACGACGCTCTTGCCGTCCTCCGGCAGCCCCGCCATGCGGAAGCACTCCCGGATATCATCCTCGTGGGCGCCATCGAATACGGGGGTCATCACATGCCAGCCCAGGCGGCTTGCCGCCATGCCCAGGTGCACTTCCAGCACCTGGCCGATGTTCATTCGGGAAGGAACGCCCAGGGGGTTCAGCACGATATCCAGCGGGGTGCCGTCCTCCAGGAAGGGCATATCCTCCTGCGGCAGAATGCGGGAAACTACGCCCTTATTGCCGTGGCGGCCGGCCATCTTATCACCGACCGAGATCTTACGCTTCTGGGCGATATAAACTCTTACGACTTCGTTGACGCCGGGGGAAAGCTCATCGCTGTTTTCGGGGGTGAATACCTTGATATCCACCACGATGCCGTACTCGCCGTGCGGCACCTTCAGGGAGGTATCACGCACCTCTCTCGCCTTCTCGCCAAAGATGGCGCGCAGCAGGCGCTCCTCGGCATTCAGCTCGGTCTCGCCCTTGGGGGTCACCTTACCGACGAGAATATCGCCGGAATGCACCTCAGCGCCGACATGGATGATGCCTCGCTCATCCAGAGCGCCCAGCATATCATCGCCGACATTGGGGATCTCACGGGTGATCTCCTCCGGGCCCAGCTTGGTGTCACGGGCCTCGGTCTCATATTCCTCGATGTGGATGGAGGTGAACAGGTCATCCCGCACCAGCTTTTCGTTGATGAGAACGGCGTCCTCGTAGTTGTAGCCTTCCCAGGTCATAAAGCCGATGAGCATGTTCTTGCCCAGGGATACCTCGCCGTTGGCGGTGGCGGGACCATCGGCCAGCACATCGCCGATATGGACCTCCTCGCCCTTTACCACAATGGGCCGCTGGTTGATGCAGGTGCCCTGGTTGGAGCGCAGCATCTTTACCAGCTCATATTCGTGCTCCACGCCTTCCGCGTCGGTCACAATGATGCGGTCGGCATCGACATAGCTTACATGGCCGTCTTCCCTGGCAACCACTACCACGCCGCAGTCATGGGCCGCCTTGTACTCCATGCCGGTGCCGACGAAGGGGGACTCGGTCTTGATGAGCGGAACGGCCTGACGCTGCATGTTGGCGCCCATCAGGGCGCGGTTGGCATCGTCGTTTTCCAGGAAGGGGATCATAGCGGTGGCGACGGAAACCACCATCTTGGGGGAAACATCCATGTAGTCCACCTTGTCGCGGGGGACTTCCTGGACGCTGTCGCGGTACCGGACGGAGACCTTTTCGTTGACGAAATGGCCGTTTTCATCCAGCGGCTCATTGGCCTGTGCCACGATGTATTCATCCTCCACATCGGCGGTCATATACTGGACGGTATCCAGCACCTTGCCGGTGGTCTTATCCACGGGGCGGTAGGGCGCCTCCACAAAGCCGTATTCGTTGATCTTGGCAAAGGTGGCCAGGTAAGAGATCAGACCGATGTTGGGACCTTCGGGGGTCTCGATGGGGCACATGCGGCCGTAGTGGCTGTAATGCACATCGCGGACCTCAAATCCGGCACGGTCACGGCTGAGGCCGCCGGGGCCCAGGGCGGAAAGACGGCGCTTGTGGGTCAGCTCGGCCAGTGGGTTGGTCTGGTCCATGAACTGGCTGAGGGGAGAGGAACCGAAGAATTCCTTGACCGCGGCCATAACGGGGCGGCTGTTGATGATGGCCTGCAGGGTAATGGACTCGATATCCTGGGCCTGGGTGGTCATTCTCTCCCGGATGACACGCTCCATGCGGGCAAAGCCGATGCGGAACTGATTCTGCAGCAGCTCGCCCACGCTGCGGATGCGGCGGTTGCCCAGGTGGTCGATATCATCGGTGGTGCCCAGGTCGTACCGGAGGCCGCACATGTAGTTGATGGAGGCGTAAATATCAAATTTGCGGATGTTCTTGGGGACCAGCTCATCGGCGCGGCGGGTCAGCTCCTCGGCCATTTCCTCGCGGTTAAGGCCCATATCCAGGATCTCGGAAAGGACGGTAAAGCGCACTCTTTCCCGGATGCCCATGGCCTTGAGCTCCTCGGCGGTGTAGTCGGTAAAATCGGACATGGCCACCATGCCGTTGGAGAAGATCTTCAGCTCCCCCACGCCGTCGTCCTCGGCCATCTGCAGGCCGGCGGGGGTCAGGCCCTGGGTGGTGATCCAGACGGTATCCACGCCCTTGGCTTCCAGCTGGCGGGCGTCGTCGCGGCTCAGCAGGGCGCCGGCCTCAAAGAGGATCTCACCGGTGCGGGGATCGGCCACAGGGCGGGAAAGCACCTGGCCGGTGATGCGGGGCACCAGGGAGAGCTTTTTGTTGTACTTGTAGCGGCCCACCCGGGAAAGATCATAGCGGCGGGGATCGAACAGCAGCTGGGCCAGGTGTTTCACAGCCGATTCGATGGTGGGGGGCTCGCCGGGACGCAGCTTGCGGTAGACCTCCAGCAGGGCCTCATCGCCCAGCATTTCGGCATCCTTGCTTTCGGCGGTCTTTACCAGGTAGGCATAGCGGCCAAACACCTCGTAGATCTCCTCATCGGTGCCGCGCAGGTCGGTCAGGGCGTTGTTCACATCGGCATTGATCTGCTCGACGGTGACATCATCCCGCAGGCGCAGCAGCGCGCGAATGAAGGTGGTGATGGGCAGCTTGCGGTTTTTATCGATGCGGACGCTGAACACATCGGCGGAGTCGGTATCATACTCCAGCCAGGCGCCGCGGTTGGGGATCACGGTGGAATCAAACAGTTTTTTGCCGGCGGGATCGTGGTGCATGCCATAGTACACACCGGGAGAACGCACCAGCTGGGAGACGATGACACGCTCGGCACCATTGATGATGAAGGTGCCGGCATCGGTCATCAGGGGGAAATCTCCCATGTAGATGTCGGATTCCTTGATCTCGCCGGTAACCTTGTTGATGAGCCGCGCGCGCACACGCAGGGGAGCGGCATAGTTTACATCCCGCTCCTTGCACTCCAGCAGGGGGTACTTGGGTTTGTCATCCAGCGTAAAATCAATGAAATCCAGCTGCAGATTGCCCTGATAGTCGGTGATCGAGGAGATGTCCTTGAATACGGCCCGAAGACCCTCATCCAGGAACCACTGATAGGAATTTTTCTGTACTTCGATGAGGTTCGGCATCTCGGCCACTTCATCGATGTGGGCAAAACTCTGGCGGATATTTTTGCCCAGTTTTACGGGTTTGGTGTTTACCATCCGATGTTCCACTCCATTCCATCATTTTTTCGCCATCACTTGGACATCAATGACTGCATAAATATTTGTTGATTATGCACAGTATCACGAGAGTATTATCGTGACTTATGCACACTTGACAATACCGTTTAGTCATAAAAAGCCATTATGATACAGTATATTATTGTAGTCCCGAAACGGGGTCTTGTCAAGCGGAAATTCCAAAAAAAATGGTGAAATTTTCGTGACGGAAATTTGGGCTGGAAGCGCCCCGAAAGACGGCGAAACGCCCCGGGCGCTATCCCATAAATGGGACAGGCCCGGAGCGTGACGGCGCAAGGGGGGAAATTACTTATAGAAGGCGCGCATGGCCCGGTAGGTCATGTAGACATCGGTCTTGGCAACGACCTCGAACGGGGCGTGCATGGAAAGCACCGGAACACCCAGATCGACGGTATCGATATTGTGCTGGGAGACATACATGGCAACGGTGCCGCCGCCGCCCTGGTCTACCTTGCCCAGCTCGCCGGTCTGCCAGCCAACATGCTCGGCATCCAGAATACGACGGGCGAAGCCCATCATCTCGGCGGTGGCGTCATTGGTGCCGGCCTTGCCGCGGGCGCCGGTGTACTTGGTAACCACTACGCCGTAATTGATGTAGCTGGCGTTGCGGCGCTCATGCACCTCGCCGTAGATGGGATCGAAGGCGGCGTTAACATCGGCGCTGAAGCAGTGGCTGTTGGCGGCCACATGGCGCACCTTGCAGCCGGCCATATCGGCCAGGTCCTCGATGAAATCCTTGAGGAAATAGGAGTTCATGCCGGTGGGACCGTTGCTGCCGGTCTCCTCCTTATCCGCCAGAATGGTGACGGAGGTGTACTCGGGAGACTTCTCGTCGATCTCCGCCATGAGAATGGGATAAGCGCAGACGCGGTCATCGTGACCGTAGGCGCCGATCATGGAGCGGTCGAAACCGAGGTCGCTCGCCTTGAAGGCGGGAACGGCGCACAGCTCGGCGGAGAGGAAGTCCTCCTCCACGATGCCGTATTTCTCGAACAGCAGCTTGGCGATGGCGACCTTGACCTTCTCGG
>CALERQ010000009.1 GCA_937907305.1 uncultured Clostridia bacterium
CTTGTGCGGGAGCGGCTGCCCGGGATCCGCGTCATTCGCGCCTTTAACCGCGAGGGACAGGAGCAGAACCGCATTGCCGAGGCGACCCGCGTGATGGCGGAGCATATCATTGAAGCCAATACCAAGATGGGACTGGTCGCGCCCATCGCCATCGCCCTGATGAACCTGGTAGTGGTCGCAATCCTGTATTTCGGCGGCAGCCGCATGCAGAGCGGTGTTTCCGGCGCCTCCGGCGGCGATATTTTTGCCATGGTGCAGTATATCGCGCTGGTGATGAACGGCATTGTCATGGCTGCCTTTGCCCTGGTGATGTACCCCCACGCCAAGGTGGCCGCTGGCCGCATTGGAGAGGTAATGGACGCCGACATGATGACCGAGACCGCCGAGGAGGATGAAAACATCACCTTTGCCGGAGACATCCGCATGGAGGGTGTGACCTTCCGCTATGAGGGGGCTGACGCCGCCGCGGTAAGCGATGTTTCGCTGCATATTGCCGCGGGGGAGAAGGTCGCCATTATCGGCGGTACCGGCAGCGGTAAATCCACGCTGGTGCAGCTGCTGATGGCCTTTCGGCTGCCCACCGGGGGGAAGATCTATTTTGACGGGCGGGATGCCGCCACCCTCAGCCGCCGTACCATCCGGCACAATATCAGCTGTGTTTTGCAGCGGGCCGGGATTTACAGCGGGACGATAAGGGAAAATATCGCCATGGGACGCCCAGGCGCCTCCGAGGAGGAGCTGATGGAAGCCGCTGTGGTGGCCCAGATGGCGGATTACATCAAGGCGCAGCCGGAGGGACTGGAGCACCGTCTGGAGCAGGCCGGCAAGAACCTTTCCGGCGGGCAGAAGCAGCGGGTGAGCATTGCCCGCGCCGTGCTGAAGAACGCGCCGATCTATCTTTTCGACGACAGCTTTTCGGCGCTGGATTTTATGACCGAGGCGAACCTGCGGCGGGCGCTGGCCGAAAAAGCGGCCGGTAAGACCCAGATAGTGGTGACGCAGCGGGTGACCAGCGCCATGAGCAGCGACCAGATCTTTGTGATGGACAGCGGACGGCTGGTAGATGCCGGCACCCATACCGAGCTGCTGGAGCGCTGCGAGGTCTACCGTGAGATCTATCTTTCCCAGACGGGAGGTGAGCGCCGATGAGCCGGAAAAAGAAACCGAATGAGGAAGTAAAAATGAGTACCTGGGAGGTATTCCGCCGGCTGGTGCGGGACGCGAAGCCCATTTACGGCTGGCTGCTGCTGGGCGCCCTGCTGGGCGGCGTGGTGGTGGCGTGTACCGTCATCGCCCCGAAGCTCCTGGGTCAGGGCATCCAGCTGCTGTACGATGTCTGGGCCGGAGAGCGCCCCAAAGCCGGCCTGACTGAAGCGCTGCTGCCGATCTGTGGAGCGCTGGCGGGGGTGTACCTGCTGAAAAGCGCCGTGGACACCGGAAAGATGTTCCTGATGAACAATGTGGTGAGTAAGTACTATACCTGTACTTTGCGCATCAAGCTTTCGGATAAGCTATCCCGGCTGCCCATCAGCTTTATTGATAAAACCCCGGCCGGTCAGATCATCGACCGCATCCAGGAAGATGTCTCCAACATGGGCGGCAGTATCCACGACATTGTGGATGTGACGGTGATGGGCTTTATGCAGATCGTGGTCATTGCCGTGATGATGCTGCGGGAAAACTGGCGGATGGGACTGGCGGTCCTCTTGCTGATGCCGCTTTCCATTCTCATTTCCTCCCGCATTTCTGCCGCCTGCGGCACCTATTTCCATCGCATGTTTGAGGAGAGCGGCAGGATGTACTCCATTGTGGAGGAGAGCTACGCCAGCTACCAGACCACCAAGGCCTATAACTACGAGGAGGCCACCATCGCGGCGCACGCCGCGGCGAACAAGCGGCAAAAGGATGCCGAAGCGAAGGCGCTGTTCCTGCAGGGACTGATCACGCCGTGCATCACCGCCGCTAATGCCATCGCCTATATTTTGGTCGCGCTTATCGGCGGCTACCTGACAGTGCAGGGAGCCCTGGGCGTGGGCGCCGTGGTAACGGTGCTGCTGTACTCCCGGCAGTTTTCCGCCCCGCTGGAGCAGATCGCTGGGGTGCTGGGCTCCGTGCAGCGCATCTGCGCCGCCGCCCGACGGGTGTACGAGATGCAGGACGCCCCGGAGGAGGAGCCCATCGAGGGGCACCTGCCGGAGGAAATAAAGGGTGATGTGGATTTTGAAGGCGTGAACTTCAGCTATGACCCCGAAACACCGCTCATTCGTGACTTTACCGTGAAGGTGAAGCATGGACAGAAGGTGGCCATTGTAGGGCCCACCGGCGCGGGCAAGACCACGCTGGTGAACCTGCTGATGCGGTTCTATGATATCCAGAGCGGGAAGATCACGATAGATGGTCATGATATAGCCGCTGTGAGCCGCGAGGATGTGCGGGGACTCTTCGGCATGGTGCTGCAGGATACCTGGCTCTTTGGCGGGACGGTGGCCGATAATGTGGCCTACGGCAAGCCGGAGGCGACCCGCGAGGAGATCATCACCGCCTGCGATGAGGCCTACTGTGACCATTTTATCCGTACGCTGCCGCAGGGCTACGATACCATAGTAAGCGAGGACAGCATCAATATTTCCGGCGGGCAGAAGCAGCTTTTGACCATTGCGCGGGCGCTGCTGTCCAACCGGCGGCTGCTCATCCTGGATGAGGCGACCTCCAATGTGGATACCCGTACCGAGATATTGCTGCAAAAGGCGATGGATAAGCTGATGCGGGGACGCACCTGCTTTGTTATCGCGCACCGGCTTTCTACCATCGTGGATGCCGACCTGATCCTGGTTATTAACGATGGGCAGATCGTGGAGACCGGTACCCATGAGGGCCTGCTGGAGAAGCGGGGCTTCTACTACCGGCTGTATACCAGCCAGTACGCGGTATAAGCCGTATCAAAAGAAAAACCGGCAGCGAGCTCCGCGGGACAGGGAGCGAGCTGCCGGTGTTTTTTCGGCTTTTACAGGGTTTGGATAAAGGCGCGGGCCCTTTGCAGGTCGTCCGTATCCGGGTGGCCCTTGGCCATGCCGCCGATGAGCTTAAACGGGCCGAAGGTATCATAACCGCGGCAGGAAAAGCGGCCGAGGACAGAGCAATTTTTGGCCTTGACGGCGGCGGTGATGGTGTCAAAGTACTTTTCCGGGCAATTTTTGGAGCCGTGGGTGCAGACAAAAAAGGTTTCCTTGCCCTCTGGCAGGTACTGGACGGCGTAATTGACCACGGTATCGTGGAACTTGGAATAGTAGATGCCGGAAGCGAAGCCGATGCGGTCATACTGCGTCAGGCGGGCGGCCATGCGGCTGGTGACATCGATGAGGTCGATCTCGGCGGCTTCGGCCATGGCTTCCAGAACCTTGAGAGTATTGCCGTGATGGCGGGAATAATAACAGATGGCGGTTTTCATGGGGGCCTCCTTGGGAAAAGTGATAAAGTGGCGCAGGAGCAGGGGACAGGCGGCAGGCAAAAGGCCCACAGGGCCAGGAACGCCCGCGGGCAGGCTGGCGCCCGACGCAAGGCGGGCTGGCGCCTGTCAAGGGCAGTGACGCCGCCATGCGGGTGCTTTTGGCGGCCGCCGTACAGCATGATTATAGCCCATTTGCGAATGGGGAGCAAGTGTTGCTTTTTGACGGAAAAACCGTTATGATAAAGGGAGATTTTTAGCGAGTGGGAGAGATACTATGACAGCAAGAGAATATCCGATATTTACCGTTACCCCTAAGGCGGAGCGCAGCCTGCGGGCGGGCCATCCCTGGGTGTACGGGGAAGAAGTGACCGCCGTGGAGGGTATTTACCAAAATGGTGATATGGTGGATGTAGTGAGCAGCAAGGGGCGATACCTGGGAACCGGCTGGGTGAACGATCATTCCAAGATCCGAGTGCGGATCATAAGCCGCAACGCCAATGATACCTTTGATGAGGCCTTTTCCCGGCGGCGGGTGCGCTATGCGCTGGATTACCGTAAAACGGTGATGGGCCCGACCGATTACCGTTGCTGCCGCCTTATTTTTGGCGAGGCGGACCAGTTCCCTGGGCTGACGGTGGACCGCTTTGAAAATGTGTTGGTGGCGCAGGTGCTTTCCCTGGGCATGGAGCGCCGCAAGGACTGGGTGTACCGGGCCCTGGTGGAGCTGCTGCGGGAGGACGGCGAGCAGATTGACGCGATCTACGAGCGAAATGATGTGGCAATAAGAACGCTGGAGGGGCTGGAGCAGGGAAAGGGCTTTTACCCGATGGAGGGACTGCGGACTGACCTGAACGGGCATGTGACCATCACCGAAAACGGGATAAAATATGATGTGGATTACATGGAGGGGCAAAAGACCGGTTTTTTTCTGGACCAGAAGTACAACCGGCAGGCGGCGGCCAAACTGGCGCGTGGACGGCGGGTATTGGACTGCTTTACCCATACCGGGGCCTTTGCGCTGAATGCGGCCGCGGCCGGGGCCGAGCATGTGACGGCGGTGGATGTTTCGGCCTTTGCGCTGGAACTGGCCGCTGAAAACGGAAAGCGCAATGGGTTGACCAATCTGGACTACAAGTGCGCCGATGTTTTTGACCTGCTGACCGAGATGGACAAAGAGAAAAAGTGCGATTATGATTATATCATACTGGATCCGCCTGCCTTTACCAAAAGCCGCGCGACCGCCAAAAACGCCTATCACGGCTATAAGGAGATCAATAGGAAAGCGATGCGGCTGCTGCCACGCGGCGGGTATCTAGCGACCTGTTCCTGCTCCCACTTTATGACGGACGAGATGTTCCGCAAAATGCTGCAGGAAGCGGCGCTGGATGCCGGTGTGACGCTGCGGCAGATCGAGGCGAGGCAGCAGGCTCCGGATCATCCCATTCTGCCCGGTGTGCCGGAAACCGATTACCTTAAATTCTATCTGCTGCAGGTTGTGTAAGAACGGGAATATTGCGAAAACTTGACAAAAGTGGTATAATACAATGTTAGGAAATCACTTTATAGAAAGAAGATGTTACTATGACTAAAATTGATATTTTCTCCGGTTTTTTGGGCGCAGGCAAGACGACTCTCATCAAGAAGCTGATTGCGGAAGCCTATACCGGCGAGCAGCTCGTCCTCATTGAAAATGAGTTTGGCGAGATCGGCATTGACGGCGGCTTTTTGCAGGAGGCGGGCATCAACATTACCGAGATGAACAGCGGCTGCATCTGCTGCAGCCTGGTGGGCGACTTTGGCAAGGCGCTGCGGCAGGTGATGGACACCTATCATCCCGACCGCATCCTCATTGAACCCTCCGGCGTGGGCAAGCTGAGCGATGTCATCCGGGCAGTGCAGAACCTGGAGATGCACGATGTGGTGCTGAATGGTTTTACCACCGTGGTGGATGCCACCAAGGCCAAGATGTATATGAGAAACTTCGGGGAGTTCTTCAATAACCAGGTGGAGCATGCCAGCGCTATCATTCTGAGCCGGACGGCGGGTATGAGCCAGGAAAAGCTGGATGCCTGTGTGGCCCTGCTGCGGGAAAAGAACCCCACCGCCACCATTGTGACCACCCCGTGGGACGAACTGGACGGCAAGCAGCTGCTGGCCGCCATGGAACGCCGGGATACCCTGGCGGCGGCGCTGGAGGAGCTGGCTGAGGAGCAGGAGCACGAGCATCATCACCACCATCATCACGATGAGGATGAGGACGAGTGTGGTTGTGGCTGCCATGACCACGATCATGACCATGAGCACCATCACCACCACGATGAGGATGGCGATGAGTGCGGCTGTGGCTGCCATGATCATGACCACGACCATGAGCATGAGCATCACCACCATCACGATGAGGACGACGATGAGTGCGGCTGTGACTGCCATGACCATGATCATGACCACGAGCATCACCACCATCACGATGAGGATGAGGACGAGTGCGGCTGCCATGACCATGACCACCATCATCACCATGCCGATGAGGTATTTACCAGCTGGGGCAAGGAGACTGCCCACCCCTACGAGAAGCAGGAGCTGGCTGCCGCGCTGGAAGCACTGGACACCGGCGACTACGGCCAGGTGCTGCGGGCCAAGGGCATTGTAGCCGGTACGGACGGCAAGTGGCTGCACTTTGACTATGTTCCCGGTGAGGTGGAGATCCGCAACGGCGCGGCCGGCGTCACCGGTCGTCTGTGCGTCATCGGTGCCGAGTTGAAGGAGGACGCCCTGACTTCGCTGTTCCACCTGGACTGAAAAACGGAGGACTGACGAATGGCAAAAGCTGTTGAGATCCCGGTTTACCTGTTTACCGGCTTTCTGGAAGGGGGCAAGACCCGCTTTATCCGGGAAACGCTGGAGGATAAGAAATTCAATGCCGGGGAGCACACCCTGCTGGTGCTGTGCGAGGAGGGCGAGGAGGAATACGATCTTTCTCACCCGCTGATGAAGAATGTGCATATCCTGCCCATCGAAAGCGAGGAGGAGCTGACTACCGCCAAGCTGGGCGAGTGGCAGAAGATCCACCGGGTGGACCGGGTAGTGATAGAGTATAACGGCATGTGGCAGCTGCAGCGCCTGTATGAGCAGATGCCCCAGGGCTGGATGATCTATCAGGAAGTGATGATAGCGGATTATAATACCTTCCTGAGCTACAACACCAATATGCGCAGCCTGATGGTGGATAAGCTGACCAGCTGCGAGATGGTGCTGCTGAACCGGGCCCCGGTGGGTGCCGATAAAATGGAGATCCACAAGGTGGTGCGGGGCGTGAGCCGCCGGACCGAGATCGGCTATGACTATGTGGACGGCAGCTTTGACTATGATGAGATAGAGGACCCGCTGCCCTTTGATATCGAGGCCCCTATCATCGAGATCGCTGATGCGGACTTTGCCGTGTGGTACCGTGACCTGACCGAGGAGATGGAAAAGTACCAGGGCAAGACAGTGCGCTTTAAGGGGCGGGTGGTGACCAAGCACCGCAGCCTGAAAAACTGCTTTGTGTGCGGCCGCCATGTGATGACCTGCTGCGTGGAGGATATTACCTTTATGGGGCTGGCCTGCACAGGATATAGCCCAGAAAAGCTGGAAAACGGCGGCTGGTATACTGTGACCGCCAATGTGAATATCCAGTACAGCACCGTGTACGGCAAGCGCGGCCCGGTGCTGGCGGTAACGGCCTGTGTTCCCGCTGAGGAACCGGAGCAGGAGGTTGCTACCTTCTATTAAGCTGAGTCTTAACGGAAAATTATCACAAATCACAGAAGATGCCCGGAGAGAGGTTACCCTCCGGGCTTTCTTTTTATTGGATAATATGGTATAATAAATAATTATAAACCAAGCGACCCCGACCCCAAAGGAGGAACCCCATGAGCCAGAAAGAACACAGACAGCCCCCGGCCTTTATCCACAGCGCCCTGCGCGACCACAACAGCCTTGCCCTGCCCTCCGAGATCCGGCGGGCCAGCGGCATTATCATCATGGGGCGGCGCATCAAGTCGCTGATCTTTACCACCGATATCGCCATTATCCGCAACTGCAATGCCGATGCGGTACTGGCGGTGTATCCCTTTACCCCGCAGCAGGTCATTATGGATGCGATTATTTCGGCTTCCTCCATCCCGGTGGTGTGCGGCGTGGGCGGCGGTGTGACCGATGGCCTGCGCAGTGTGCTGCTGGCCAAGGATGCCGAAGCCCAGGGGGCCTTTGGCGTGGTGGTGAATGCCCCCATGCGCAACCAGACGGTGGAAAACATGAAAAAGGTGATAGATATTCCCATTATTGCCACAGTGACCAGTGAGAATTATGATATCGAGGCACGGCTGGCGGCCGGGGCTTCGGTACTCAATGTCTCCGCGGCGGAGCGTACGGCCGAGGTGGTGAAAAAGATTCGGGAGAAATTCCCCAAGGTGCCCATCATCGCCACCGGCGGCCCCACCGAAGAATCCATCCTGCGGACGATAGAGGCCGGCGCCAATGCCATCAGCTATACACCGCCTTCCACTAAGGAGCTGTTTAGGGTCATTATGACCGGCTATCGAGAAAATGATACGGCCAAGGCGGAGCCGCTGGAGGAAGAGGATCTGCTGGAGCTGCTGTAAAACAAACCGCGAAAGCGGGGAGGAGAAGAAACATGAGGAAACTGCTGAAAGCGCTTTTGATCCTGCTGGCGGTGCTGCTGGCGGCGGTCATTATCTATGTGGGATATGTGATGCTGAGCTATAACCGCATCCCCGATAACCAGGAGCTGGAGATCCGCAACCCCCAGGAGACCGACCTGGCGGTGCGGCTGGGCGAGGAATATGCCATTGTGACGCAGAATATCGGCTTTGGCGCATACACCGATGATTTCACCTTCTTTATGGATGGCGGAGTGGAATCCTGGGCGAAAAGCCCCGAGAGCGTGACCGAGTGCGTCAATGCTGCAGCGGAGGAGGTTTCCTCCCTGGAGCCGGATTTTATCCTGTTCCAGGAGGTGGATTTTGATTCCACCCGCAGCTACCACATCGATGAGCAGGAGATCCTGCGGGCGGCGTTCCCACAGATGTCGGAGGTGGATGCCGTCAACTATCATTCGGCGTTCCTCATGTATCCGCTGACACAGCCGCACGGCAGCTCCAACAGCAGTATGGTGACCTTCAGCAATGTGGGCATTACCGCGGCGCTGCGGCGCAGCCTGCCCATTTCCACCGGATTTTCCAAATTCCTTGACCTGGACCGGTGCTATACCATCAGCCGGGTGCCCACCGAAAACGGGAAGGAGCTTGTGCTCTTTAATGTGCACCTTTCTGCTTATGGCGGCAGCGATGAGATAAGAGCCGCGCAGATGAATATGCTGTTTGGTGATATGCTGGCCGAATACCAGAAGGGCAACTATGTGGTGTGCGGCGGTGACTTTAACCACGATTTTACCGGGAACTCCACCCAGGTGCTGAATGGCGGCGAGATGACCGACTTTGGCTGGGCGCAGCCCTTCCCCGCGGAGATGCTGCCGGAGGGACTGACCCGCTGCGATAACTATACCGACGGCAAGGTGGAACCCACCTGCCGCAACTGTGATATCCCCTATGAGGAGGGGAACTTTACCATCATTGTGGATGGTTTCCTGGTAAGCGACAATGTGACGGTGACCTACCTGGAGAATGTGCAGACCGGGTTTATCTATTCCGACCACAACCCGGTGCTGATGCGCTTTACCCTGAACTGACGGAGGAACGAACGATGCCAACTGCGGCCCAATGGAAAAAAGCCCTGCAAAGCGGCGCCTGTGATGAGACGCTGCGCCGGCTGTATGTGACCGATGACCCGCTGCCGCAGCGGGAGCGCCTGATGCGCCTGCTGGAGCAGTTTGCCCGGCTGTATGGGAAAAGGGAAGAGGTGCGTATCTTCTCGGCACCGGGCCGCACTGAGCTGGGGGGCAACCACACCGACCACCAGCATGGGCGGGTGCTGGCTGCTGCTGTCACGCTGGACAAGCTGGCTATCGTATCCCCGCAAAAGGAGGGGCCGGTGGAGATAGGCAGCGAGAGCCACCCGCTGTCCCCGCTGGACTGGCGTGACCTGTCCCATTACGAAAAGGAGCGGAGTCATTCCCCCTCCATGATAAGAGGCATCTTTGCCGGGCTGCGGCAGCAGGGGTATGCGGCTGGCGGCTTTGCCGGTGTGACGGATTCTGCTGTTCCCACCGGTTCCGGTCTGTCCTCCTCGGCGGCTTTTGAACTGCTGCTGGGGCAGATCCAGAATGCCCTGTATAATGATGGGACCATTCCTCCGGTGACACTGGCGCGCATAGGCCAGTATGCCGAAAATGAGTACTTTGGCAAGCCCTGCGGCCTGATGGACCAGACCGCTTCGGCGGTGGGCAGCGCGGTTGCCATTGATTTTCTTTGCCCGGAGGCCCCCATTGTGGAGCGCCTGCCCTGCGATTTTGCCCGCTGGGGCATGACGATGTATGTGGTGAATACTGGCGGCAGCCATGCCGACCTGACTGAGGATTACGCGGCCATCCCGCGGGAGATGAGAGCGGTGGCGGCGCAGTTTGGCTGCCAGGTGCTGCGGGAGGTAGACCCGGTGGAATTCTGTGCCCGGCTGCCCGGCCTGCGCGGCAAGGTGAGCGACCGAGCAATTTTGCGGGCGATGCACTTTTTTGAGGAAAACGAGCGGGTGCTCCGGCTGGCGGCAGCCCTGCGGGAACCCACCGCGGAACATTACCTGGAGGAGATGCTGGCCAGTGGGGAATCCTCGATGGAGAAGCTGCAGAACATTTACCCAGCTGACCCGAATGAACGAGGGTTGACGCTGGCACTTTCGCTGTGCCGGCGGGAGCTGACCGGCTGCGGCGGCTGGCGGGTACACGGCGGCGGCTTTGCTGGAACGATACAGGCCCTGGTGCCGCAGGAGCGGGAGGAACGCTTCCTGCGGGTGATGCGGGAGACCTTTGGCGAAAGAAGCTGCACCAAGCTTACCATCCGCCCTGTGGGTACATGTGAGCTGGTTTATCCGGAATAATAAGAATAAAAGGCGCTCCAAAGCGGGGGAGAGCTGGCGGTGATCAATTGTCAGCATGACCGGCAGAGGGGCGCCCGTATCCTGTTGGAAGACAAAACTTGCAAGATGCTGATATCTGTGTTATAATGCACCACTGTCTGTGTAAATACGGATATTCTGATCCGGCAGAGAGGACTACCGGAAATCTGAAAAAAGAATTTGGAGAGTAGAGTAAAATGAACGCAGAGAGAAGAAATGGCGCGCGGGAGCCCATCCGGCTTTCCGACCATTTCAGCTATGGCCGGCTGATCCGCTTTACCATGCCGACCATTATTATGATGATTTTCACATCCATCTACGGTGTAGTAGATGGACTGTTTGTTTCCAATGTAGTGGGCAAGACCGAATTTGCGGCGCTCAATTTTGTATTCCCGTTTATCATGGTACTGGGCGGGGCCGGCTTTATGATAGGAACCGGCGGTACAGCGTTGGTGGCGCAGCAGCTGGGCCAGGGAAATAAGCAAAAGGCCAACCATACCTTTACCACCATGGTGAGCTTCACCATTATGCTGGGTGTGATCCTTACAGTGATCGGTATTGCTGTCATCCGCCCGGTGTGTGTGCTGCTGGGGGCTACCCCGGAAATGATAGAGGGCTGTGTAGTGTATGGGCGTGTTACCATTGCTTTTACCGCTGCCTTTATGCTGCAAAATGTTTTCCAGAGCTTTTTGGCGGCGGCGGAAAAGCCCAAGCTGGGGCTTTTTGTCACTGTGGCAGCCGGACTGACCAATGCCGTGCTGGATGCTGTGTTTATCGCGGGTTTCCGATGGGGGCTGGCGGGCGCCGCATTGGCTACCGGCATAGGACAGGTGGTGGGCGGTGTGCTGCCGCTGATCTACTTCCTGCGACCGAACAGCAGCCTGCTGCAGCTGGAGAAAAAGCCATCGCTGGAGATAAAACCGATTCTAAAGGCGTGCGGCAATGGCTCCTCTGAGATGATGTCCAATATTGCCACCTCGCTGGTGAGTATGCTGTATAACTTCCAGCTGCTCAAGTACATTGGAGAAGACGGTGTTTCCGCCTACGGTGTACTGATGTATGTGCAGTTTATCTTTATTGCCATTTCCATCGGGTATTCCATCGGCGCGGCGCCCATTGTCAGCTACCATTACGGTGCTCAGGACTACACCGAGCTGAAAAACCTACTGCGTAAAAGCGTGACGCTGGCCCTTACGGTGGGTGTGGCACTGACGGCGCTGGCCATTGCGGCCGCGGGCCCCTTTGCTTATGTGTTTGTCGGATTTGATGAGAGTCTGTTTGCGTTGACGAAGCACGCGTTCCAATTGTTTGCGTTTTCCTTCCTGCTGGCTGGCTTCAATATCTTCTGTTCCGGGTTCTTTACGGCGTTGGGCAATGGCGCTGTTTCGGCGCTTATCTCCTTTTTGCGTGTGCTGGTGTTCCAGGCATCCTCGGTTATTGTACTGCCGCTCTTCTTGGATATCGATGGTATTTGGTGGGCCATTACCGTCTCCGAGGTGCTGGCGGCTATTGTTTCGGCCATCTTTCTGCTGGCAAAGCGTCAGCGCTACCACTACTGAAAAATCAGAAATAAGAGCATCGCCCCCGTCCGGTTTCCTGGAGGAGATCGGACGGGGTGCTCATTTTTGTTATTGACAAGGGGATTCTTCAGAAGTATAATACGAAATGCACATCAAACGATATGTACGGAAAAACCGAAGAAATGAAAATGCCAGACGCTTAAGACGCAGTGCAGCGACCGCAGATAATGCGGTTCTGTGCTGTGTTGTTTTTTGTAAACTGTTTTGCGGAAAACTATGCGCATGCCTACGGATTGATTTTATCAGAGGATTTTTTTGATACAATAAAGTAAGGAGAAGACAGAATGAGCATGAATACAGTTATGGATTTTATCCGGGCGGCTGCGCCCTGGGTGGCAATGGGACTGCTGATAGCGATTTTAGCTGTTCGTGGCGCAAAAAAGAAAAAGAACGGCAAAAAGCAGGATGATAACTATGGTACGGAAGGCATGTGCCTGGGAATGTGCTTTGGTACCGCTCTGG
>CALERQ010000010.1 GCA_937907305.1 uncultured Clostridia bacterium
ACGCCCCGCCGGCGAGGCGTACTGGCTATGCCTTGTAAAAGGCTCCGCGACGCCGTTAGGCGACTACAAATTAGCCCTGCCGGGTAGGCGAGAAAAAACCAAGTCATGGTTTGTACCGTCAACCCCTCAGTCACGGCTACGCCGTGCCAGCTCCCCTTACACAGGGGAGCCTTTAGGGTGATGTGACGCCGAAGGCGAGAAGAAATTTGGTATGAGGGGGGACCGCGGTGTGCGGGTACGGGACTAAATTTTTCCGAGAAAAATCCCCCGGATGGGAACGGGGAGCCATTCCTTCCGGGGGAAGTATTATGAAATTTTAGGAATCAATCGTCCACATCAAAGGCTTCCAGGCCGCGCTTGGCCTCCACCTTCACATCGCCGTGGCGCACCATCAGCATGGTGAAGAACGCCAGACCCACAAAAATGGCGGAATACAGGAACAGCACCGAATAGCTCACATGCTTCAGCAGGTAACCGGCCACAATGGGGGTGATGGTCTGGGCGGCCATGCTGGCGGTGTAGTAGTAGCCGGTAAATTTGCCGACATCGCTGCCGCGGCACATTTCCACCACCATGGGCAGGCTGTTGACATTGATGGAGGCCCAGGCCACACCAACCAAGGCAAACAGGGCATACAGCGCCGGGTGGAAGGTGTGATTGAACAGGGTGTAGATGTAGCCGGCGGCAAAGCAGGCGGTAAGCAGCAGCACCCCGAACAGAATAGTGCGGCGGCGGCCCACCCGGCTGGCGGCGATACCGACCGGGATGTAGGAGCAGATGGCGCCCGCGGTGGCAATGGTCAGGCACAGGGTGGCATCACCCAGGGCCATACCCCACATTTTATCGGCAAAGGTGGTAAACCAGGTCTCGATGGCATTGTAGCCGATGAACCACAGCGCGATGGAGGCCAGCAAAAAGCCCAGGCTGCGGCGGACGGCGGGGGGCAGCTTTTCATTGCCGCTTTCATCCACCTCGGCCAGGTTCCACTCGGGGTGCTCGGCTTCCAGCGCCATATTTTCCTCATGCAGCTTTTTCTCCCGGATGGTGGCGAACAGAATGCCGACCGAAACGGCCATGATGCCCGCCACAATGGCAAAGAGCGGCAGGTAGTTGACATGCTCCAGGCCGGCCACGCGGCTGGAGGAATACAGCACACTGGTGATGACCAGGTACAGGATGCCGCCCACGGCGCCCATCAGGTTGATGATGGCATTGGCGCGGCTGCGCAGGGGCTTGGGGGTGACATCCGGCATGAGGGCCACCGCCGGGGAACGGTAGGTGCCCATGGCGATGAGCAGCAGGCCCAGCACCGCGATAAAGAGTACCAGCTTGGTGACGGAGGGATGGGCGGCGTAGCTGTTATCCAGGATGGGCAGCAGCATCATAAGCAGGACGGCGCAGCCGGTGCCGCACAGGATAAAGGGCATCCGGCGGCCCATGCGGCTGCGGCTTTTATCGCTGATGGCGCCGAAGAGCGGCAGCAGGAACAAAGCCAGTACATTATCCGCCGCCATAATAACACCGGAGTAGGTCTCATCCAAGTGGAAGGTATAGGTGAGGATCTTGGGGATCACGCTGTTATACATCTGCCAAAAGGCGCAGATAGAAAGGAACGCAAGTCCCACCAGTATGGTGCGCTTATTATTGAGCTTCAGGTTCATGGTCAACATCTCCTCATGGTCAAGATGGGGTACTGCCTTTATCATAGCGTAAAACGGGGAGATTTACAAGGTGGAATCTTTTTTTGCGCGCCATTCGTGCCCGGCCAGCTTGTGGTCGCCTGGCGGCATAGCCTTTTGCAAAGGCATAAACTGTACGCCTGCCCGGTGGGGGACTTTTGAACGTGCAAAAGTAAGCAAAAGATATTCATTTAGGCCAAGATTGTGGTCGCCTTCGGCGGGGGCGGGGCCTTTTAGATATCAAAATTTGTACGCCTACCCGGCGGGGGATAGTTTGTAGTCGCCTTCGGCGGAGAGCAGTTTTGTAAAAGGTTTTAGTTTGCACGCCTCGCCGGCGGGGCCCTACTTTTCTGTGAAGAAAAGTAGGCAAAAGTCATTCAGGGCTCCGCCCTAAAGACCCGTAACGCGTCGGTACATCCCGCCCGGAAAGCCAAAGGGCGGCTTCCCGGAGCGGGATT
>CALERQ010000011.1 GCA_937907305.1 uncultured Clostridia bacterium
TCCTGGCGAAGCAGCAGAGTGATATCACCGGGGAAGATATTTTTGCCGCTGATAATAATCATTTCCTTGATTCGGCCGGTGAGATAGAGCTGGCCCTCATACAGCACGCCCATATCACCGGTGCGGTAGAACTGTCCCGGATAACCAGGAATGACGGTTTGGAACCGTTTGGTTTCTTCGGGATTTTGCCAATAGCCGGCACACACGCTGCTGCCCTGGATGCAGATCTCGCCGATCTCACCGGGTCCACAGGGGGTACCATCCGGGCGAATGGCGACCAGGACCATATTGCCGGCAGGCCGGCCCACGCTGACAATGTCCTTTTCTCCAGTGGGGGAGGGAACAAAGCGGCCTTCCCGATAGGATTCCAGATCGATATGCTGGCAGCGGAAATCCCGGCTGGCCAATGTACCAACACAAACACACTCCGAAAGCCCATAGCCGGGGGCAAAGCAATCCGGTGAAATACCAAACAAATCGCAGAATTTTTCCACGGTGGCGGCATTTACAAATTCAGAGCCATTGATGAGGTGGGTGACATGGGAAAGATCATACTTTTTGGCTTCCTCCGGAGAGATGAGCCGGGTGCAGACCTCATAGGCGGAATTAGGCGCCGCGGTGATATTTACCTTGTAATCGGCAATGACCCGCAGCCAAATGGTGGGCCGGGCCAGGAACTGCAGGGTGGGAATAAAGTAAGAGATGCCGGTATCGGCAATGACAGGCAGGAAAATGGCCACGATAAGGCCGATATTATGGTAAAAGGGCACCCAGGAGGCAAGATTGTTCTTGGTGTGCTGGAAATCGAAGATCTCCAGGCACTGACCGATGCAGCCCATGAGGTTGCCATAGGTGACCATAACGCCCTTTGGCGCACTGGTGGAGCCGGAGGTATACTGCAAATACAGCAGGTCATCGGCTTCATGCGGAGTCAGTTCGCCCAGGGGTGCGGGTTTTACCTTATCGGTGTAGATGCGCTTGAGTGTCACAACATTGAGGAAGGCTTTTTTGAGCAGTGGGCCGGTCACATTGGTATCGGCCTCTTTTTCCATGCCCTCATTGGAGATGAGGAACCGTGGTTTACAGGATTTGAGTACCGAAACAAAGCGGTCCAGCTTGCCTTCATCAATGGGAGGCGGGATAACGGTAAAGATCACCCCGGCGATCATACAGCCCCAAATAGCATAGACGGTTCCGGCATCCTGCATGGAAAGGATAATAGCGCGGTCACCGGGACGGGCGCCCTTTTGACGCAGCTCTGCGGCCATATCCATAGCATGCTGCCATGCCTCGCCGATCGTTACATGGTGATGGATATAAGGCTCGCTGCCGCAATCCATAAAGTCATACATCGGTCGGTCTGGGTTCTGTGCGGCATCCCGCATGAATTTTTCCAAAATACCATCCATCATAGGCACCTCCATAGGAAGATTACCAATATTTATTAATTGGCTAATCAACCAATATACTAAGGATAGTAAAACACTTTTTGGCGAGAATGTCAACAGGATCACAGCAATTTTGCAAAGATTCCGCAAATTTTCGGCGAAATATGCCGAGAGAAAAGAAAAAGCTCCCGACAGTGGACCGCTTTGGAGCAGTCCGTATCTATCGGGAGCGCGGGATTATTCTTTGGGGGTGATGGCGCCGCTGCGGTAGGCCTCCAGCAGCTCCTGCAGATCGGCTACCCGGCGGGCAATGGTCTTACCGTCGTCAATATCCCGGATGAGCTGGCGGCGGGAGAATTTTTCCACCACACGCACCTCGGAGTGCATATCCTCATTGTTGCGCATGGCTTCATTGATATTGATGGGGTGGTGCTGCGCCAGCAGCAGCTGGTGGGAGTTGCTGACTAAGGTGTAACCACAGCCGCCTGTGACGGAATTGAGGCGCTCATTCATGCCGCCATCGATATTGATGACACGGCCGTTGGCCTTGACTGGTGATTCGCCTGCTTTGACCGGGACATGACCGGTGATAATTTTGCCGTGGACGGGATCGGCCCCGAATTCTTCCAAAATGCGGATGGCGGTGGTTTCCTGCTCGATCCACTTGTAATAGGGGTCTTTCTCCTCCTTGCCGGCGGTATCATCCGCAATGAAATAGCGCTCGAAGGTGGCAATCTTGTATTTACCGCTTAAGGGAGAGTGGGTGCCGCACCAAAGGTACCACATGAGATCCAAAGAGTTTTTGCGTAGCTCGGTATGGCGGGGCGCGTAGGAGGCCACCCGGATGATATGGTTGTAGGCATCCAACATGGCGCGCCCAGCGTACTTTTTGCCATTGATGGTGGAATAGTGCAGGGTGCCGTCCTCATTCATGGGGATGCAGCCATGATAGAGCAGATAGCCATTATTGACCTTATAAATGGAGCCATTGTCCAAAAGGAATTTAAGGTGACGCTGCATCCGGACGCTATTGCGAAAGGAGAACGCCAAATCGTTCATGACCGTTTCCTCCTCCGGCGAGAGACGATAGGGGTCTTCCGGCGAGAGGGTAGGGAAATGGGAGTCCTTAAGGTCATACCATTTTCCATCAATTTGGATGCGGTGGGTCTTGGCGTCCATCGTTTCCCAGAAGAGACGGTGTGACATATGGTATTCAGGATGATCCCGCAGGATGCGGCCTTCCAGCTTGAACTGAATGACGGAGATGGCCTTGTGCACCTTGGCAGTGAGTTCATCATTTTCCCGGCGTTGCTTCAGTTCGGTTTCACGCTTGCTGTGACTGGGCAGAAAAAGAGTGCAGGGATCATCACGGTAGGTTTCCAGCGCAAACTGGGTGAGAGGGCGCAGGTTAATGCCGTAGCCGTCCTCCAAAGAATCAAAGTTATTGTAGCGGATGCAGTTGCGCAGCACATTGGCGATGGAGGCCCACTGGCCCATAGCGGCCGCCATCCACAGGATATCATGATTGCCCCACTGAATATCGACATTATTATACTCCATCAGGGTATCCATGACCTTGTGGGCGCCGTTGCCACGGTCAAACACATCGCCGACGATGTGCAGTTTATCAATGACCGCATGCTGAATGAGCTCAGAAATAGCGATGATAAATGCATCGGCACTGCCAATTTCGATGATGCTGCGGACGATATTGTGGACATAGGTGGTGCGGTTATCATCCTCATCAGCTTCGGAGTAATTGAGGAGCTCATCGATGATGTAGGCAAAATCGTGAGGCATGGCCTTGCGCACCTTGGAACGGGTGTACTTACTGGTGGCCTTGCGGCAGACCTGAACCAAATGCAGCAGGGTGGTGGTATACCAGACCTGGTTTAGTGAGCCATGAGCTTCCTTGAGGAGTGCCAACTTTTCTTCCGGATAATAGATGAGGGTGGCCAGCTCATCCATTTCTGCAGTGGACATTTCCTCCTCTGAGAAGCATTGGAAGATCTTGCGCCGGACGGAGCCGGAAGCGTTTTTAAGAATATGAAGAAAAAGGCGGTATTCACCATGAATATCGCTGATAAAATGCTCGGTGCCCTTGGGCAGGCCGAGGATGGCATTTAAGTTGATGATCTCGGTAGAGACCTGGGCGGGACTGGGAAACTTCTGGGAGAGAAGCTCCAGGTATTGCAGTCGTTCATCGGTCAGGTTCAAGGGATCGCCTCCGTGGGGTAGTATGTTTTATTCTATTATAAAGCAAACGCCCCACAGTGGCAAGCGGAATTCAGCAGAGTCCGAGCTGTTTCGTCATAGCAAAATGCTTTTGCAGTAATGCAAGGTGGTCTGGTTCCATGGGGGAAAGCGGCATACGGCAGCTGCCGCAGGGAAAATCAATAAGCTGCATGGCTGCTTTGACCGGGATGGGGTTGACCTCGCAAAAGAGGGACCTCATCAAGGGAAGAAGGGAATAGTGCAGGGAACGGGCTGCCGGGAGATCGTTTCGCAAAAGCGCCTGACAGAGGGCTTCGGTGCTGTGGGGAAGCAGATTGCTGAGAACGGAAATGCATCCGTGGGCGCCCATGGACATTAGCGGCAGGGTAAGGTCATCATTGCCGGAATAGAGAGGGAGAGTATCGCCAAGTTCCAACAGGTGCTGATGAATGAGGCTAAAATCGGTACCGGCTTCCTTAAGGCCGATGATTTTATCATTTTTGGAAAGTTCCCGGCGGCTCTCCATATCGATGGTCACCCCGGTACGGGATGGAACATTATAGAGGATGACCGGGAGTGATGTGGCTGCTGCCAGTCGTGCAAAATGTGCCTGTAAACCTTTTGGAGTGCATTTATTGTAATAAGGGGTGACCAGCAGAAGGGCATCAGCACCGGCAGCAGCGGCGGCCAGACAATTCTGCTCGGCGCGAGCGGTGTCATTACAGCCGGCCCCGGCAATGACAGGTACCCGGCCGGCTGCGGTTTTGGCTACTGTTTGGATGACGGTAAAGCGTTCCTCCTCGGTGAGGGTAGCGGCTTCTCCCGTAGTGCCGCAGGGCACCAACGCTGAGATGCCGCTTTGGATCTGCCATTCTGTAAGGCGGGAGATAGCTTTCAGATCCAGAGAGCCATCTGGGTACATTGGGGTGACCAGTGCCGTGGCTGCCCCGCGGAATAGAATTCGTTTCATATGAAACATGCCTCCTTTCATCCTTAGTATATGAGAGGGCATAGTGCGTCATTAAAATGAAACAAAAAAAGAAGCTGATCACTGAGAATGATCGGCTTCTTTTAGGTGAAGTATTTCAATGGGATAAGTACAGCGTTTAATGCCCGGTGTTCTTTGGGGGCTCTGTTTCGCTTGTAATAAACATGGCGTCGCCAAAGGAGAAGAACCGGTAGCGTTCTTTAACAGCCACTTGGTAGGCGTTCATGATGTGATCGTACCCCGCAAAGGCGGCGACCAGCATGATAAGGGTGCTTTCCGGCAGATGAAAATTAGTGATAAGGGCATCGATGCATTTCCACTGGTAGCCAGGGTAGATAAAAATATCGGTGTTATCACTGCACTCGTGCAGGCCTTCCCCGGGAATATAGGCAGATTCCAGCGTGCGGCAGCTGGTGGTGCCTACGGCAATAACACGGTGGCCAGTGCGTTTGGCCTCATTGATGAGATCAGCGGCCTCCTGCGACACCCAGTAGTGTTCCGAGTGCATATGATGCTGAGTTACATCGTCTACCTTTACCGGACGGAAGGTGCCAAGGCCGACATGAAGTGTCAAGTAAGCTATCTTTACACCTTTCTCTTGAATCTTTTGCAGTAGTTCCTCGGTAAAATGCAGCCCGGCGGTGGGGGCTGCGGCACTGCCCAGTACCTTATTGTAGACAGTCTGGTAGCGTTCACCGTCTTCCAGTTGTTCAGTGATGTAGGGCGGCAGCGGCATGCGGCCAACTTCCTCCAGCACCGCAAAGATATTATTGCCCTCGTATTCAAATTTGACCCGACGATTGCCACCTTCCAGAATTTCCAGTACCTCGGCGTGCAGCAGTCCATCGCCGAATACAAACCGAGCGCCGACTTTGGCCCGTTTGCCGGGACGCACCATGGTTTCCCATTCATCGTTGCCCAGTTGTTTTAGAAGCAGGAATTCAATGGCACCATCGGTGCCTTCTTTTTTGCCAATCAGACGGGAGGGCATGACACGGCTGTTATTGACCGTCAGTACATCACCGGGGTTTAGATAGTCGATGATATCGGTAAACACATGGTGGGAGATCTCGCCGGTTTCCTTATTCAGCACCATCAAGCGGCTGCTGTCCCGCCGTTCCAGCGGTGTTTGAGCGATGAGTTCCTGTGGCAGGTCGTAATAATAGTCGGAGGTCTTGGTCATCAAACGGTCTTGCATTTTGTCACCTTTATTTCAATCATTTTTAGTTCCATAAGCCAATTTATTATAACACAATTCCCCAGCGGGTACAACCGTGAAAGTGGTTGGATATATGAGGGCAATCTTTATCTAACCAATTAAAACAGTACCATAAGTATGGGTTAATTATATTCTGATAGTATGAATGGTGTGTTCCTCCGGGAAGATTACTGTGATATGATAGTAACAGAAAGTGCAAGGGAGGCAGACAACATGAAAATAAAGCTTTCGGAGAACATTCGTACACTCCGTAAAGAGCATGACATGACACAGGAGCAGCTTGCTGAGGTGCTGAATGTGACGGCGGGAGCGGTGTATAAATGGGAATCGGGACAGTCGGTGCCGGAGCTGGGGACCATAGTGGAGCTGGCGGATCTGTTTGATACCTCAGTGGATGTGCTGCTGGGCTATGAGATGAAGGACAACCGTCTGCATACGACAATAGAGCGGCTGAAGGAATGTAGGCATGAGAAAAACCGTGACGGTCTGGCGGAAGCAGAGAAGGCGTTGCGGAAATACCCGAATGTTTTTGCAGTTGTTTACAATAGCGCTTTATTATTCTGGCTTTTCGGCATGGAGGGCAGTGATGAAGCGTTGCTGCAGCGAGCGCTGACGCTTTTTGAAAACGCGAAGCTGCTGCTTACGCAAAATGATGATCCGCAAATTAACGAAACCACCATCTGCGGGAATATGGCGAATATCCTGCTATGCCTTGAAAGGGCGGAGGAAGCGGTGGAGATGCTGAAAAACAGTAATGTAGGTGGACTGTATGATAATCGAATTGGTTTGGCGCTGTCGGCGGACTGTAAACGAGCCGAGGACGCCATACCGTTTCTCTCGGAAGCACTGATGGGATGTGTCGCTTCTCTGGTCAACACGGTAGTTGGCTATGTGAATGTATACTATTTGCAGAAGAATTATGTGGGTATCCGGGAAATCACAGAATGGGGGATTGGGACGCTATCAGGGCTGAAGGATGGTAATAAGCCATGCTTTTTGGATAAAGTGAATGCTATATTGTTGGTTTGTCTTGCGTATGCACAGTTACAGGAGGACAAAAATAACACATCGGAGGTACGCAGCACCCTGCGGCAGGCAAAGGAACTGGCACAGAGCTTTGATGCGGCGCCGGACAGCCATGCAAGCGCATTGCGCTTTGTATCGAATCATGTGCCAAACGGTGTTTATGATGATATCGGCGAAACCGGAATGGCAGGCATTGAAAGAACAGTCGCGTCTTTAGAGAAGCCGGAGTTTAATGCACTGTGGGTGGAGGTGGCTGGAGAATGAATACAATCAAGCCACTGAAAAAAGAACTATCCGCACAGTTTTACAGGGGCAACAGCGCAATATTTGCCTTGGCGATATTTGCTGCGTTGGGAAAAGGTTCCCTGAACCTGATACTTTCGTGGGTCATGCAGCAGCTGATTGATGCGGCTTCCGGTGTACCAGAAGCACTGCCGCTGTCCACGCTGGCGGAGATCACAGCCGGATTTGTGGTGCTGTGTGTGATGCTGTGCCTGTTGCAATACGCCTCCGAGCCGCGATTTATTGTGCGTGCCATGCGGCAGTACAAAGATTTTGCATTTAAGAAGCTTACGGAGAAGAGCATTTCATCTTTTCGGGAGGAGAGCACGGCTGCCTATCTTTCAGCGCTGACCAATGACGCGACCTGTATTGAGGTGGATTATCTTTCGCAGCAGCTTTCGCTTATCAGCATGTCGGTGACATTTTTCGGCGCCCTTGCAATGATGATTTGGTATTCGCCGTTGCTGACCGCAGTAGCGATTGGGGTAACACTTCTGCCGCTGGCGGCATCCCTAATGACCGGAAATCGGCTGCAGATAGAGGAAAAGCGGGTCTCTGACCGCAACCGTGATTTTACCGCGGCATTAACGGACTGCTTGAGTGGTTTTACTGTGGTAAAGACCTTCCGGGCGGAAAAGGAAATTCTTCGTCTCTTTGCCGAAAGCAACGGCGCGCTGGAGGGAGAAAAGTTTACCCGCCGCAGGCTTAAGGTGATGGTGGGGATGATAGGAGCAGTGACAGGAATCATTGCGCAGCTGGGAGTTTTCCTAGTGGGCGCGTGGCTGGCACTGAAGGGATACGGAATGACCGCTGGTACGGTAATCTTGTTTGTCAACCTGATGAACTTCATCATACAGCCTGTGGCAGAGCTGCCGGCACTGCTGGCAGGTAGAAAGGCTGCTCTGGGGCTTATTGATAAGCTGGCGGAGGCACTGGAAAAGAACATAACGCGGCATGGCACTGTAAAGCAAAATGGCATTACAGATAGTATACGGCTGGAGAAAGTTTCTTTTGGCTATGAAAGCAGGAAAGATATTCTGCACGGTATTACGGCTAAGTTTGAGTGCGGCAAGGCCTATGCTATTGTAGGTGGTAGCGGCAGCGGAAAATCTACCCTGCTGCACCTGCTGATGGCTGGAAGCTCTGATTATAGGGGAAGAATTCTGCTGGATGATACCGAGCTGCGAGAGATCGCGCCGGAATCTCTGTATGAAATGATGTCGGTGATTCAGCAGAATGTGTTCGTATTCAATGCGTCTATCAAGGACAATGTTTCCATGTTCCGTGATTTTCCGCAGGAAGAAGTGGATGAAGCAATCCGTCATGCACATTTGAACAGCTTGATTGCGGAGCGGGGAGAGGACTACCTCTGTGGAGAAAATGGAAACGGACTTTCCGGAGGGGAAAAGCAGCGCATTTCCATTGCACGAAGTTTGCTGAAAAAATCATCGGTTCTGCTGGCTGATGAGGTAACAGCGGCTCTGGACGCTCAGACAGCATATCAGGTCTCGGAGGATATTCTTGACCTGACCGATATGACTCGCATAGTCATTACACATACGCTGGAGGAGGCGTTGCTGCGCCGGTATGATGGTATCCTGGTTATAAAGAACGGCACAGTGGAGGAATTCGGTCGCTTTGATGAGCTGATGGCAAACAAGGGTTATTTCTACGCATTGTTCACCGTTTCGCAATGAGATGAGGGTATAATCAAAAGCAGGAAAGCAGGACGACTGGAAGTGGCCGTTCTGCTTTTCTATTTATTAAGATTTGGAAAATGGTATTTTAATTGAAAAAGGCACACCATTATGGTATGATATATCTGTTTTATCAGATGGGTATTATTATTGGCATAGGAGAAACTGAGTGAAGAAACACTGGCTGCTGCTTATTCTAATTGTGGCGATTTTTCTTTTGCTGTGTTGGTCACTGTGGTGGAGCAACTATGGATTGAAAACAGCGCGATATACCGTTGGTGGGAAGAGCTTGCCGGAAGGCTTCGAGGACTATCGCATTGTGCAGCTTTCCGACCTGCACAGCGTGTCCTTTGGAGAACAGAACGGTCGATTGCTGAAAGCGATTCGGGCGGAGGCGCCGGATATCATTGTAATGACTGGAGATATGGTAAGCCGCTACGATGAGGAGTTTAGTGTAACACTGACATTGTGCAAGATCCTGGCGGAGGAATATCCGACTTATTATATCCGCGGAAATCACGAGGAAGGTCTGGATGCCGCTGACTGGGAAAGCTATCGTGCAGCGCTGGTTGCGGCCGGAGTGCGGGTACTGGATAATGAAACGGTGCAGCTTACTGCGGAAAATGGAGATAGTATCAATCTAACGGGACTGTGGTACAAGCTGGATTATTACCACAAGTATGCCAGCCACTACCGCCCCGTGACGGGTGAAACGATGTATACCATACTGGGGGAGGCCCCGGAAGGGTATAATATTCTGCTGGCGCATAACCCGAACTATTTCTCTGTTTATGCTGCGTGGGGTGCTGATGTGATTTTCTGCGGGCATATCCATGGTGGGATGGTATGGCTGCCGCTGCTAGGCGGGATTCTTTCTCCGGAGACGATCTTGTTCCCAGAATATGATGGCGGAAGCTACCAAATAGAAGATAAAACAATGATTCTGAGCCGGGGGCTGGGACGGGGACGAATGGGGATTCGACTTTTTAACCCGCCGGAACTGGTGAGTGTAACACTGACAAGAGAGGAATAGCAAAAATGTATCAACTGAAACTGACCGAAGGAACTGCCCGGCGGGGGGAATTTACTACCGTACATGGCACGGTACAAACGCCTGCTTTTATGAATGTAGCGACTGCGGCCGCCATCAAGGGCGGTATTTCCGCCTATGACCTGAAGGATCTGAAGTGCCAGGTGATGCTGTGCAATACCTATCACCTGCACCTGCGGCGTGGAGATAATGTGGTACGCCAGTTGGGCGGGCTGCATAAGTTTACCGGTTGGCAGGGACCAATCCTGACCGACAGCGGCGGGTTCCAGGTGTTTTCGCTTGCATCACTGCGACATATTGAGGAAAAGGGTGTGACCTTTGCTTCCCATATCGATGGGCATCGTATTTTTATGGGACCAGAGGAGAGCATGCAGATCCAGTCGCATTTGGGTTCTACCATTGCAATGGCATTTGATGAATGTATCGAAAACCCATCGCCCCGGGTCTATGTGCAGAAATCGGTAGCACGGACGACTCGATGGTTGGAGCGCTGCCAAAAGGAAATGGCCCGGTTGAACAGCCTGGAGGATACCGTGAATCCACACCAGCTGTTGTTTGGCATTAATCAGGGCGGCACCTATGAGGATATTCGGGTGCAGCACATGAAAGATATTGCTGCGATGGGACTGGACGGCTATGCCATCGGTGGACTGGCAGTGGGCGAGAGCGCCGAAGAGATGTATCATATCATTGAGGCAGTGGAGCCCTTTGCCCCGAAGGATAAGATCCGTTACCTGATGGGTGTTGGTACACCTGTGAATATCTTGGAGTCAGTACACCGGGGTGTAGATCTTTTTGACTGTGTGATGCCAAGCCGCAATGCCCGACATGGCCACCTTTTTACCTGGGAAGGGATCATTAATATCCAAAACGCTAAGTATGTAACAGATGATCGCCCGGTGGATGCCCTTTGCGGGTGCCCGCTGTGCCGCAACCATACCCGTGCCTACCTGCGCCACCTGATGCGTGCCAATGAAATGCTTGGTATGCGGCTGGCTGTAATGCATAACCTGTGGTTCTACAATACACTGATGGAAGAGATAAGATTAGCGCTGGATGAGGGAAGGTTTGAGAGCTTCTACCGCAAGTATGTGCCAATACTGGGTAAGAGAATATAAAAATGCGGAATAGAATAATATTTTCTCCGTATTTTACTTGCAAAATGACCGGTAATTCTCTATAATATTTGTTAAAGACTTTTTTGGAGGATAAAACAATATGAACTTTGCTTTTCTTGAAACTGCTTCCGGCTCCGGTTCCATGTGGTCTTCCATCATTATGATGGCTTTGATCATCGTTGTATTTTGGTTCTTCATCATCCGTCCCCAGCGGAAAAAGGATAAAGAGACGGCCAAGATGCGCAGTGAACTGCAGGTAGGCGATGAGATCGTTACCATCGGCGGTATCATTGGTATTATCGTCAGCATGAAAGAGGATTCTCTCGTTATTGAGACCGGCAGCGACCGTTCCAAGGTTCGCTTGGCTCGCTGGGCCATCAGCGGCAAGAACACCACTGCTGAACCGAAGTAATTTCTTCTAAAATATCGCCTCCCATCATAGGATTGAACAGACAATCCGGATGGGAGGCGTTTTTATGCCCAAAAGCAGGGAGAAAGGCCATGGTATGAAAGGAAGCGGCACGCCGCTACAGGAAATTGCGATAAGCGCTGGAATAGGGACAGCTGTGGTGATGGCGCTGATGACGGCTTTTGCTCTGGTAATGAGTGCACAAGATATTCCCGGTAGCCTGACCGCGCCGATGGTAACAATCACCCTGGTAGTGGGGACCTTGGCGGCAGGTTACCGCTGCGGCCGACAGTTGCGACAGAATGGCATCGTGAACGGAGCGCTGACAGGCGGAATGATGTACCTGGTGCTGCTGGCAATTTCCCTAACAGTTCCGGAAAATGAGGTGGGTCTGCTGGCGCTGTATAAGTGTCTGCTGATGCTGGTGGGCGGCGCCATAGGGTGCATCCTGGCAGTAAACCACCGCAGCAAAGCAAAGATAAGTCACCCTAAACGGCGATAACAAAATGTGGAGGATGAAAAATGTTGCCGAAGAGAAAGAAAAGTCATTATCCAGTACCGGGGCAGCGGGAAAGCCTGTGGAAGAGGCGTGGAACGACAATTCGGTATCTTTTATATTTTGCAGCGGGGGTGTTGTTGGGCAGCATAGCAGCGGTGTTGTGCGGGGCAGAGTCTATCCCATGCCGGATCTTGGTGAATCAACTGCAGGCCATACCTGAACAGGGACTGTGGGCATTATGGCGGGAGCGATTGCTGTTTATGGCGATTCTGCTGCTATACCTGATGGTTGCAGCGCGGTGCCTATGGGGGAATTTAATGATTCCGGTGGCACCGGTGTTGTATGGAATAGGGCAGGGAATAGTGGTCAGTTTTTTGCTGATGTTGCTGGGGTGGGGCGGAATCGGATATATTTTGTTGGGGATACTTCTGCCAAGGACAGTGCAGCTGGCAGCGCTGATTTTGCTGTGTAATCTGGCGCATAGCCGCTGTGAGCAGATAAGTGGGACAGAGGGTAGTGGTCAGGCGGCACTGTGGATTTTAAGTGGTTTGTTGTTGGCTGTGGGAGGAATATTGGAAGCGATAGTGAAGGCCAAAATGGTAGCATCAATTTTGCCATAGCAAGGCCCCTCCCGGTTTGGGAGGGGCCTTGTGCTGTATGAGTACCATTGAGGGGGATGATGGCTTATTTTTCGTCCTTATCCTTCAGTACATAGTTGAGAAGGAGATTGAGGACAACGCCTGCAACGACCGCAATGAACACGGTGGAAGTGCAGAGCATATTGAGGAATGCCGGTAGGCTCTTGGCCCAGGCGCTGTAAGTGGATGCGCAGTGGTAAGGCAGCATGATGGCCAGTGCCAAAGTGGTGCCGGCTACCAGGGTATTGCGCAGGGTGCGCTTATCGCTGATGATGGAATCAATGCCGGAGAACATGATGGTAGCGGCAGAGATAAGGAATACAGCGCCGATAACGGAGCGCGGAATGCCGGAAAGGATATACGCCAACTTGGGACATAGACCGTAAGCCAGGAAAATGACACCAGCGATCTGAGTGACGCGACGGGAGCAAACACCAGTAGCAGAAACAATACCGATGTTCTGGGTGTAGCTGGTGCAGGGCAGGCCGCCGAAGAAGGCGGAAATTACACAACCAAGGCCCTCGGCAAAAATACCACGATCGATGTGTTTGATGCGGTAAACCTCATCACAGGCTGCGCAAGTAGCGGCATAGTCGCCGACCGATTCAAACATGGAAGCGATGTAGCCGGAGAAACCACCGACGATAGCTGCGCCAACGAAAGCGATAGTGGAACCGCTTTGCCCTTCCAGGCCAGTGTAGGGGAACAGCTTGGGCAGGGCAAACCAGGGAGCATTGTGGACAGCTTCCCAATTGAACATGCCAAGAGCAGAAGCACCAATAACACCAACGATGATAACGGTGATGAGGATGAAGCCCTGGGAAAGCAGACCTTTACCGCCGCGGAACTTGAGGACCAGAGCCAGCAGGAAGGCCACGGCAGCCATGATAAGGCTCTTAGCATCCTGAGAGGAGAAAGTCCACTGAACAGCGATACGGGCGGCAACATAACCGATAGCGGCCACGACGGAGCCGACTACAACGGGGGGCAGGAACTTGCGTATCTTGCTCATGATGCGGGCGCCGCCCAGCAGGGTTTCCAGCGCACCGCCTACAATGACGGAGCCCCAAACTGCGGGCAGACCATAGGTAGCGGCCACGCTGCCCATGGAGGAAGCCAGGGAAGCCGACGGGCCCTGAACAATGGGCAGACGGTTACCGATGGTGGTTTGAATCAAGGTACAGATACCCATAACCAGGAAGCATGCGCTGATCATGGTAGGCAGAACGGTAGCAGCATCCAGACCCGCCAGGGAGACGAACATACCGCCCCATACAAAGGGGGTAAAGTCTACGAGAGTGATCTGCAGGGCGAAGTAGAGAGATTTCCACCAGGGCTTGGGTACATCTTCAATGCCGTAGGTGATCTCAATGTTGGATTCGATAGCTTGATCGAATACCGGCTGTTCAGGCTGATACATAGTGACTCTCCTTTTTCTCTATACATTTTTGTTTGGCCTAATGTGCCATCGGTTTTCGCCATTATCCCTGTGCACACTTCGGTCAATAGTATATTAGCACTTGTTTTTTCCATTCGTCAAAGCAGAAAATGTAATATAATGGGTGTAAATTTGTTGCATTTTAACATCATTGCTATGCAAGTTGCGCATTTAAGCTATTAAAATCAAGGAAAAGAATATTTTTATGCACAAAAAGTAAAAAGAATAGCGATAAAAACTGTTTATTATGGACAGCGCGTAGAAATTGATAACTTAAATTGATTTAATTTATTGATTCATCTATAATATGATTAAGAGAGTAGTTCATTTTTGAGAACTTTGACGGAGGAAGCAAATGAAAAAGCCCCAAAAACAGCCACAGCTGGAAAGCAAAAACCTGATTCTTTACCCGTTGCTGCCGGAGCAAATGAACCTGCTGCGGGATGACCCCAATGAATTGTGCAAAAGTCTTTCTTTGGTACCGGATGATTATGCCAAATACGGCGAGTGGGCTAAGTTGGCAGAGGAGCAATACCGCAAAATGGTGACGGATCAGGAGTATATGTCCTTTTATACGCTGTGGATCATCACCGAAAAAGAGGACAAGCACCTGGTGGGATATTTGTACTTTTTGGGGCGACCCAGCGATACCGAAGCGGTGGAGTTGAATGGTTTTATTAAGCCGTCATACCGCCGGAAAGGCTATATGACCGAGGCCTTGAACATCCTGCGCGGTTGGGCCTTTGCCAATAAAGGCGTGACCATTATGCTGGCACATCCCAAAAGGGAAGATGAGGCATTCCATGGGCTGCTGCGCAAGAGTGGCTTTGGCCACTGGGTGGAGCACGAGCATGAGAAAACACCTGCTGTAGAGGTATGGTGCAGCGAAAAAAAGACCCGCGCCATGGTGAAGGTGGGGCTACTGATTGGCCTTGGCCTGGGGGTTGTGGCTGGCTCGATTTTTGGAATCAGTCGGTGGATCACTGCGCTGGTGGGTGGTATATTGGGCATCGCTGTGTGTACTATCTTTGATGTGAGAGAATCACGAAGAAGATATGCACTGCTGAAAGTGGAGCAGCAAAAGCCGTAACTTGAAATAAGAATAAAGAGAAAACATAAGGCGGTAACTTAGGCTGCCAAGAGAGAAACATAAGAGGAGAAATATGGCGACAATATACGATATTGCGAAGGCCAGTGGTGTTTCTGCCACCACGGTCTCCCATGTTCTTAACCGGACAAGGTATGTAAGCCCGAAAATTACAGAACGGGTAATGGCTGCGGTAGATGAGCTGGGTTATGAACCGCTGCGTCGGCGTAGCAGAAGAGCGGATTCCGCCCCAGTAAAGCGGGGGTGTATGGGATTAATCATCGATCGCCAGTTGCTAACGGTATGTGGCTGCCGTTCCTATGTTCGGATGTCCGGGCGGTACGAATGGATCACGATCTCGGTAGAGGGACCACTGACAGAAAAGCAGTTGCATAGATATATGAAGCAGTACCACCTGAACCGTGTATTGGTGCATCAATCGGTGGAATATAAATGCGGTGAAAGAGCGATAAATCCCGTGGAACCGGGCAGTATTCTGCTGCTAAACCAAAGTGTACCACCAGAACGCATCGACCAACGCCATCTGTCACTGGATTATGAGGGCGCCATGCGCCTTGCATTGGACCATCTAATCCGGTGTGGGCATACCAATATTACCGTGGTGGGTGGAGATCTGAACCGGTACTGTCAGGAACAGATCCTGCGGGCGCTGGAATGGTGCAGCAATCGCTATGCAGTGCGCCTAAACCAGGATAATATAATATGGCTGGGCGAAGAGAAGAGCTCCGGACTGCCGGAGCAGGAAAGCCTGGGGTCCGCTGTGATTTCGGTGGGGGTGCCGGGCATTATGGCGGTAACAAAATATTGCTTTGCCAGTGGGCGCCGCATACAGGAAGACTTCAGCTGGATCGCCATTGATGACGACGACTATATGCAGGGCTATAATCCTGCAGTAACCTATGTCCGCTTAGATCCAGAGGTGTTTCGTAATGTTTTGGAGAACAGCGGTGGGCCTGATAAAAGGATCGTTTGTTCTCCAGTACTGGTGATCCGTCATTCTACCAGTGTATTGCCGCGTGATCCTCAGGGTCAGCCGGCCAGCAATGAAAGTGCGGTATCATTGACCATAACCGAAAAAATGTTGATGCAGAAGCGTACCGGACGGATCGGTGTCTCTTTTGCACAGGCGGAAACCCTTTATTCCCAAATGATTTTGCAGGGAATAAGAGAGGTCGCTGCAAATTTGAACCTGGATCTGTTGCCAGTACAGGATGCCAGAATGAACAGCGGGGTAGAAAAGAATCAACTGGTCTGGTTACAGCAAAATGGCGCAGATGCTATCATCAGCGTTTCCAATGACCATAGCAGGATGGTGGATACCTTTCAACGGTTGAAAAGGGGGAGCGATATCCCGCTGATTTTAGGATCACATCTGCCAATTGATCTTTCTGGATCTGCGTACCACTCCTGCATTACCACCAATGATGAAGAAAAAGGGCGGCAGGCAGCGCAATTCCTGGCGGAACAAATGTTGTCCAGGCAGATGCAGCGGCTGGTAATGCTGGTGGATAAAAACACAGCGGCAGGTGCTCAGCAGTGTGTCCGGGCATTGATTACCGCGCTGCATGGCGACTATCCCAAAATACAGGTGCTGGAGCAATTAGAAATCAATGATCACTATTCTGTGGAGGATTTTGAAAAGCTGTACCGCCGTTATCCGGAGATGCAGGGTCTGTTTATCCAGAATGCAGGTGCGGCGGCACGGATCAGTGGATGGCTGCATGCGAACCGCCGGGACGATGCCGTGATTGTTACCAGCCAAATCAATAGTTCCATTGCGCAGCGAATGTTGCAGGTGACCAGCGGAAGAATGGGCATTGTCTCTTCACGGCCAATCGAAATGGGCCATTTGATGGTATATTCGGCAGCATGTGCGCTGCTGGGAAAGCCAACACCAAAGTATGTTTCGGTGGATCCTATTACGCTTAATCAAAGGAATGTGGAGGAACTGTGGCCGCTACTGACGCA
>CALERQ010000012.1 GCA_937907305.1 uncultured Clostridia bacterium
CCCGCAGGGCGGCATAGCCTGCGGCGTGGCGGTACTGGCGGCTGGCATCTGCCTGCTGGGCGCCAAGAAGAAAAACCAAGAATAATTAGCAACCATACCGGGGCGGAGCACTCTCTGCCCCGGTATTTTTGCATCTCCCCAAAGGCCCCGCCGCAATCCCCGGTTTTTGTACCCTTATTTTACATTAATGGTTGCATTAAGGAAAATCTGATGGTAGAATTAAACTAAAGTACAGGATTACCCAATCCCCAATCTCCCCCGGGGGAGATTTTCATGTCCGCATGCGGACATGATCCATTTTATTGGAACCATCGGAGGCAACCCATGAAAAAAATAAAATACCTTCTGGCCCTGGCGGCGCTGCTGCTGTGCGTGCCGGCCCTGGCGGCGGGAACTCCCTGCCTGGAGATCGAAGTCCCCGCGCAAAGCCCAAAGCCGCAGGAGGAGTTCACCGTGGAGCTCAGCCTGCACGATATCCCCAGCATCGCGGCGCTCGGCTTTCACATCAGCTACGATAAAACCCGCCTGGAGCTGACCGGCTATGAGGATGCCGGGCTGACCGGCTGGATGGTCGGCATCGGGCAGGGAGAGGACGCTGTTTGGGTCAATGAAAAGGGCTGGAGCGGCGATGGCACCTGCCTCAAGCTGACATTCCGTGTGAAGCAGGATGCCACCGAGGGCACCGCCTCCATCGGCATCACCGATCTGGAAGCCTACAATGCCAGGGAAGAGGCGGTGGCGCTGGCCGTTACCCCCGGCGGCCTGTATGTGCAGGGGGCGCCCGCCAAGCCTGCCGACCCGGCCAGCCCTGGCACGGCCGATAGCAGCCAGCCGGGCGCTCCCACCACCTCCACCCCGGGCCAGACGAACTCCGCCCCCGCAGGACAAACCCCATCGGAGGAACCCACCCCCGGCGATGTGGCTGCGCCCCAGCCCTCCGGGGAATCCCCCACCGTGGAGGCGGATTCCCCCGCGGCGGAGAACAGCCCCCTGCCCATTGTTATCACAGTGGCGGTAATCATCGCGGCCTGCGGCGGCGCATTCCTGCTGCGCAGGCGGAACCGCCATTTACAGGATAATCCATAAAAATGCGCCCCAGCCGGGCACAACGGATGAGGAGGGACAAAAACATATCTATACACAGCCAAATGCAAAGAAAAGGAGGAACAAACAAAAGTATCATGAAAAGAGTATTGAGCCTGCTGCTTTCGGTGCTGATGGTCGCCTTTTTGGCGCTGCCCGCCGCCGCAGCGGAAACAACCGATGAGACCCATACGCATGAGGGCGACTTCAGACCAATGGTGTATCTGGGCGAAACCTATCACTATGGTACCTGCACCACCTGCGGCGAGTGGGTCAACGAAGAACACACCATGAATGGCGATACCTGTACGGTTTGCGGTTACATGGATCATGACCATGATGTGGACTACATGCAGGAAAACACTCTGGATGGTGATATCCACTATGGCACCTGCAAAACATGCAAGGCATGGATCCGTGCTGCCCATACCTACAATGAGAGCGGCATTTGCACCGTCTGTGACTATGAGAAACACGATCACGAAGTAGACAGCTACCAGCCCCGCAGATATGGCGATGATGACAGCTGCCATTACGGTACCTGCTCAAAGTGCGGTCTCACCATCGTCCAAAGACACGACATGAATGGTGACACCTGCAAAGTCTGCAACTATAAGGAACACGACCACATCTGGCAGTATACCACAAATGAAAACCGCCACCGTGCCACCTGCAGCGAATGCGGCCTGCTGGCCCAGTATGAGTCCCACACCTACGGCGAGAATAACATCTGCACCGTCTGCGGCTATCAAAAACACGACCACACATTCGCAAGCTACAAGACCTTTGTAACCCCCTATGGCGATTACCATGGCGGCACCTGTTTGGGTTGTGGGAAGTGGATCATTGGAATTCACACCTACGGCGAGGATGGCCTCTGCACCGTCTGTGACTATAAGCGGCACACGCACGATGTAACCAGCTGGCATCCGGAAGAAAACGCCGATGGCCCCTACCATGCCGGCACCTGCTCGGTCTGTAATTTAAGTGTCCCCGCTTACCACACCTATGGTGCGGATGGTGCCTGCACGGTCTGCCACTACACCGAGCATACACATAAGCTGATCAACTGCCAGCCATCCTGGAATGCCGGAAGCACTTTCCATTACGGCACCTGCTCGGTTTGTAATCTAAGTGTCTCCGCCGACCACACCTATGGCGCGGATGGTGCCTGCACAGCCTGCGGCTACAAGGAGCATAAGCATGAGCTGACCAACTACCGGCCGATAGTTGGAGATTCCGACGGTACTTATCATGCCGGCACCTGCACGGTTTGTGGGCTAAGCATCCCTGCTTATCACACTTTTGGTGATGATAATGTCTGCACTCTCTGCGGCTACACCCCCCACAAACATAAAGTAGACAATTATAGCCCCTTCCGGGATATGCATACCGGCCGCTGCTCCGTCTGCAAACAGTGGATCCAGGAAGAGCATAACTTTGTAAACGGTGTCTGCGAAGCCTGCGGCTGCATGGATCACACCCACAATGTGACCTACACCCCCATCGTGAATATGGATGGTGAACGCCACTACGGTACCTGCACCGAGTGCAATGTCTGGCTCAGTGAACCGCATACCTACGGCGAAAATAATATCTGCACCGTTTGCGGTTATCAGAAGCATGACCACCAGTATGCGTATACTCTCGTCTATGAGGAGGACAACAGCAGCCTCTATCATGAAAGCCTCTGCACTGTCTGTGGGTTAACTGTCCCGGGGTACCACACCATGTCGAACGGTACCTGCACAATTTGCGGCTACCAGAAGCATGACCATACCTGGGGTGAATCGAAAGCGACCAATGACTATTACCATGCGGCCCGCTGCCAGGAATGCGGCCTTGTCTCCTACAATGTCCACAACTTCACGGATGGGACCTGCTCGGTCTGCGGCTTCACCCAGCACGAGCACCAGACTACGGCCTACACCCGCCCCTATGAGGAGGGCTGCCGCGGCAAGTGCACCGAATGCGAGCTGTGGGTCGTGCAGAGCCACACCATGGTGGATGGCAAGTGCACCGTCTGCGGCTACCAGGCGCATGAGCACACCCTGAAGTATTACGCCATCGGGGATAAGCACTATGCCATCTGCGCCGGCTGCGGCATGTATACCCACAGCGAGTACCATCCCCTCAAGGGCGAGTGCCCCATCTGCCATAATCAGGAGCGTGAGCACGAGCACACCTGGGATAGCGGCACCGTCACCCGCCCGGCCACCTATACCGAAGAGGGCGAAATACAGTACAGCTGCACCGGCTGCTCCGCCACCAAAACAGAATCCATCGCCAAGCTGGCGCGCTACTGCGCCCATGCCTGCACCGTCTGCGGCGGCTGCACCCTGCCCGCCTCGGATGCCTCCTGCGGCTATACCCGCTGCGCCTGCGCCCAGCCCCAGGCCCCCAGCCGCACCACCACCGAGGCCACGCTGGAAACCACCGTCCCCGATCTGACCCTTTCGGCCGAAAAGGTGGAGCTCCAGCCGGAAAGCCCCTATGGCCGGTACATCACCGGGGCCGCCGCCGGCTACCGTGTCAAGTCGGTCTTTGATCTTTCCCTGCTCACCAGCGGCAGCAAATATGATCTGAAGACAGGGGAATCGGCCACCGTCACCCTCACCGTCGGCGTGGAAAACGCCAAGCGCGTCGCGGCCGGTCAGCTGCTCCTGCTGCATGTCGGGGAAAACGGCAATACCCTCTACGGGCCCGGCGGCCTTACCGTCACCGCCGATGTCAATAACGGCACCATCACCTTTACCACCGGCAGCTTCTCTCCGTTCCTGCTGGTAGAAAACGCCGATACCCCCGCCCCCGCCGTGCTCCAGGTCGGCCAGGCCACCGTCATCAAGGGCCGGGAGGTCACCATCCCCGTCACCGTCACCGGCAATCCCGGCTTCGCCGCTATGGGCTTCCAGGTCAGCTACGATAAGACCCGCCTGGAGCTGCTCGGATGCGAAATGGCTCCGGATGGATTCGAGCTTCAGATCAACAAGGAAAACGGAAAAGCGGTCTTTGTCGGAGCTGCGGATTATATCGAAGACGGCACACTCTTAAACCTCCGGTTCAAGGTGCTGGAGAACGCCGAGGATGGCCTTGCGGAGATCACCCTTACGGTGCAGGAGGCCCTCAATGCCAGCGAGAATGAGGTATCCTTCAGCGTCACCTCCGGTGGGGTCCAGGTCGTTACCCGCGTCCTTGGCGATGTAAATGATGACGGCAAGACCGGTACCCTGAAGGACATGCTGCCGGATATCCTGCGCCTCAAGAAATACCTGGCCGGCTACTCGGTCGAGATCAACCAGCTCAATGCCGATATGAATGAAAATGGTAAGGTAGATCTGGCCGACCTGATCCTGCTGATGCAGCAGTGTGTAGGAATTCAGCCAGAAGGATGACACAGCCCGGTAAAAACACGGCAAGGCAGAAAGGAGACTGGCTATGAAAAAAATATGGAGCATCCTCATGGCGGCCTTGATCCTGTGCCTTGCCGTGAGTGTCCCCTCCCTGGCGGAGGGCGCTCCCACCCTGGAGCTGCGCCCCTCCGCATCATCCGTCCCGCCGGGCGGGGAATTCACCGTAGAGCTGGTGATTCATAATAACCCCGGTATCGCCGGCATAAGGTTCGCTTTTCAGTATGATGAAACACTCCTCCAGCTTGCCGATGTGCCCTTGGAGAATTTGCCGCTGAAAGACTGGACAGTATGTTACAAAGCGGATCCTAAGAGAACAGATGAAGTGTTGTGGGAGGGAGCTGCCTGGGCTCGGAAGACAAACTGGACAGGCTCCGATTGCAGCATCCTCCAGTTAACCTTTCGTGTGCTGGAGAATGCCCCCATGGATACCGTCACCACGATTGGCATAACGGCCCTGGACATCATGAACGCCAGCCTGCAGGATGTCCCCTTCACCGCCACCCCCGCCACCGTCACCATCCAGGAGGAGCCCCCGCTGAGTGTTACCCCCAGCTCCAGCGCGCTGTCCGGTGCCTATACCGTCAGTGGGCAAGTGGTCACAGTGACCTACGATAAGCCCTGCAAGGTCGGCTACCTCTCCGGCGGTAAGTATGTGGCGGCCCCGGCAGTTGCCAGCGGCAGCGGCTACGCCTTCACTCTCCCCGATGGCGTCACCGAAGCCATCCTCGTAGTCAAAGGCGATGTAAATGGGGATGGGAAAATAAAGGCAGGGGATGCATCACTTATTCAAAAATATGTTGTGCATAAAACAACACTGACAAATGAAGCATTTTTTGCTGCGGATGTAACAGGCGACGGGAAAGTTAAAGCGGGGGACGCAACGAATATATTGAAGTATGTTGTCCACAAGGCCTCAACCCTTGATGACATTAATTAAATTTAGGAGGAACATATGAAAAAGTTCAAAATGGTAACTTCGTGGTTACTGACAGTTGCTTTGTTGTTAAGCATGTGTGTTACAGTGGCTTTTGCAGCAGATAGTGCAACTTTGGCAACAACAATTCCTGAGAATGGGAAGCTCAGTCAGGGCAGCACATTTACTTTAAGTGTAACCGTTCCCGTTGTAACAGGTGCCTTTGATAACGCAACGGTAGACCTTAAGTTTGATAAAACTATTTTGGAAGTCATAGCGTTAAATATGCCAGCCACAATCGGAGGAAAAGATACAACCACAACTGAGGTGGATGAGGCCAATAGCGCTGGAGCATTTGGTGTTACATGGGCAGGAAGCTCTGGAATTACCATGACAGAACCTCTGGTAATCAAAGCAACTTTCAAAGTTTTGGAAGCAGCAAGTGTAGGCCTTAAGTCTGATCTGATTACGATTGAGACCTATGAGTTTGAACTTGATGGTGCAGAACTGAGCCTTCCGGACTTTAATACAAGAACTGTTTCCCTCACTATCACCGCCCCTCATACCCACAGCTATACTACTACCCCCAACAAGTGGGATGGAAATAATCACTGGTATGAGTGCACCGATACTTCTTGCCCTGCTGCCGATAAAGGCAAAAAGGAAGTAACAGCCCACTCCGGCGGCACTGCTACCTGCACCGAAAAAGCAACCTGCACTGCTTGTGGCCAGAAGTATGGTAATCTTGCTGAGCACAGCTTCACTAAGAATGTCGTGAATAACAACACACTGAAGTCTGCTGGCACTTGCACTACCGAGGCTGTTTACTATTACACCTGTGCCAATTGCTCGGAAGTCAGCACTACACTCACCTTTACTGGTGAAAAGGATCCCACTAACCACTCTGGCACTTTGGGCACCGAATGGAAAACCAGCTCTGAAAAGCACTGGCATGAATACCCCTGCTGCAATGCAAAGGCTGACGTGGCTACCCACACCCCCGGTGAAGCCGCCACTGAGACTACTCCTCAAACCTGCACTACATGTGGCTATGTAATTGCTCCCGCTACCGGTCATATTCGTCATACCCTCACAAATCACCCGGCTAATCCTGCTACTTGCACCGCAGATGGCAATATCGAGTACTGGACCTGCAGCGGTTGCAATGATAAGTTCAGCGATGCAGATGGAACTAATAAGATCACTGGAAGCGTGACCATTGCCGCCCTCGGCCACGATCATAGCGGCGATTGGCAGTCCGATAATGACAACCATTGGAAAGTGTGTGCCCGCGAAGGCTGCAGCGAGCAGCTGGATAAGACTGCCCATGTCAACTTCGATAAATGGCTGCCTGGCGTAGAGGGCCACTACCATGAGTGCAGTATCTGCCATAAGCGCTCCGAGGTAACTCCCCACGAGGAATATAAGTGGACTTACGATAATACCCAGCATTGGCTCATTTGTAAAGAATGTGGCTATGAACAAGCCAGATCCCGTGGGAATCATACCTTTGAGGGTGACAGCAAGAACTGCAGCCAGCAGTGCGGCTACACCAAATCCTCCACCATCACCATCATCACCCCCACCCAGCCGGGCGATAGCAAGCCTGCGGAGGGCAACCCCTCCACCGGCGCAGTTTCCAGCCCCGTCGGCTATGTCATGATCGGCCTGGCTGCCGTTGGCGCCCTCTGCCTCGGCGCTAAAAAGCTCACCAAAAAGCACGAGGATTGATCCCTGATCCTCCACCGTATCATCGGTAAACAATAAGGCCCCCGGCCCGATCCCCCCCGATCCGGCCGGGGCCTTTTTGCACCCACCCATCAAAAAAAGAGCCTCCCGCGGAAGGCTCTTTCGTTATGTCTTTTTGATGAAGCTCGTCCCGCATTTAGGGCAGGAAATACTGATCTTCCCCTTGCCGCGCGGCACCCGCAGCTTCTGCTTGCAGGTGGGGCAGATGAATACCCTGTACTTCTTGCGTTCCTCCCGGCTGGGCCGGTTTGCGCGCCCGTTCTTTAGCTTCCACCAGAATTGCAGCAGCTTCTGGTTCTCCTGCTGCCGGGCGTAAATGTTGCGGGAGAAGATGCGCAGATAGCACACCACCAGCACCGCCCAGCACAGGATGCTGAGTCCCCTGATCTGAAAAATGCTGCCGCACAGCGAGATGACCAGCGAGAGCAACAGCAGCACCCAGGTCAGCTGATCCACCCCGTATCGTCCCATCATCAAACGGCGAAACCAATCCCGCATACCTTTCCGGCTCTCCTTTCCCGTTCATTTCTGCTGTACTCTATCATAGCGGAATGACAGAAAAACTGCAAGAAAAGCAGCGCAGAATTTACAAACCGTTTACGAATTGTTTTCCGGCCATGGGCAAATCAGTACCGGCCGCACCCCTGCGGATTTTCCGCGCAGGATCTCCGCCGGTAAAATCGCCTATATTTTTGCTAGATGAAAGCACCTTTGCTTGCCAAAGCTGCCTGCGCTCCCCACGCCGGGTGCGCCCTCCGCTTCAGTCGGGCTGACCCTGCGCCTTGCTCCGGGCAGCCCTCCCCGCTGCGGGCGCGCCCGGCTTCCTTTCGCTCTCCTCATAAAGGGCGCAAAACCCTTCCACGAGCTGCTTTTTAATCAAGCGAAGATACCTACACTCTACAAGAGTTTATACGGTTTTGGCGGGCAGAAGTGTCATATGGCATTTGTGCAACAAAAGCGTGTGTCCTTGTTAAACGAAGGATAAATTCAGCCGCACCCATGGCAGCCGCCGCAGCCGGTCTGCTCCGCCAGCCGGCAGGCCGTCGGGGTCGCGGCAATGCCGCCCAGGGCCGTCTCCCGCAGGCTTTCCGGCAGGGCATGGCCCACCTGGCGGGCCGCCTCCACCACCTCGTCAAAGGGAATGACCTCCGGTACCCCGGCCAGCACCAATTCCGCCGAAACCAGGGCATTGGAAGCCCCGGCCGCGTTCCGGGCCTGGCAGGGGGCCTCCACCAGCCCGGCAATGGGATCGCACACCAGCCCCAGCATATTCTGGATGGCCAGCCCCGCCGCCGCGAAGCACTGCTCCGGGCTGCCCCCCATCAGATAAACAGAGGAACCGGCAGCCATGGCGCTGGCTGTGCCCACCTCGGCCTGGCAGCCGCCCGCCGCCCCGCTGATGCCGGAATTTTCCGCCGCCACCACACCAATGGCCGAAGCCACCAGCAAAGCGTCCAGCATCTGCCGCTCGGTCAGGTCATACTGCTCCTGCAGGGCAATGAGCACCCCCGGCAAAACCCCGGAGGCCCCGGCTGTCGGCGCCGCCACAATCAGTCCCATCGAAGCGCTGACCTCCAGCACCCCCATGGCATAGCAGATGGCCCGGGAAACAGTCTCTCCGCACAGGTTTTTCCCGGCTGCCCGGTATTTGGCCAGCTTCCTGGCCTCCCCGCCGATGAGCCCGCCCATCGTCTTGTGGGGTTCTTTCAGGCTTTCTTCCACCGCCTGCCGCATGATGCCATAGGCCACCCGCAGCTTTTCGTAGACCACCTCCGGTGGGGTCTCGTTCAGCTCCCGTTCCCGCCGCAGCATCACTTCGGGCAGGCTCAGTCCCAGCTGCCGGGAAACCTCCAGTATTTTAGCCGCTGTTGTGGTATTGGTTTTCATCGGTCGGCCTCCTCTCTTGGGGTGATGCGCCGGGCCGCCACAATATCCGGGTGCTCAAAAATGGTGCGCACTGTTTCCCGGTGGATGGGCTGGTCCGCCTCCACGATGGTATAGGCAATTTTTCCCCGGTTTTCCCGGTACAGCCGCATAAAGGCGATATTCACGCCGCTTTCGCTCAGCGTCCTGGTGATAAAGGCTACCACACCCGGCTTATCGTACTGCTTCACCACGATGGTATCGTACTCGCCGGAAAGGTCGATCTCCACCCCATCCAGCTCCCGCAGGCGCACGCTGCCGCCCCCAATGGAAACCCCGGTAACATGCACGGAATGGCCATCCGCCCCCGACAGTGTAATACCAACGGTATTGGGGTGGGGCACTTCGGTCGCGGTATCAATGCGGAAGCTGTACTGCAGCCCCCGCTCCTGCGCGATGTGGAAGGAATCCCGGATGCGCAGGTCATCCGGCGCAAAGCCCATTACACCGGCCAGCAAAGCGCGGTCGGTGCCGTGGCCGCGGTAGGTGTGCGCGAAGGAACCATACAGCGTAAATTCCACCTTTTTGGCGCCCCCGTGGATGAGCCGGCCCGCAAGATAGGCGATGCGCAGCGCCCCGGCCGTGTGGGAGCTGGAAGGCCCGATCATATTGGGGCCGATGATATCAAAGATACCGGTTGACATAAGGGAAGTTCTCCTTTCCCGCCCTCTGTGGGGCTCTATTCCCAGTATACCACATTTTGCGGGGGAAAAGGAGAGGCGCAAAGGATTTTATTCAATTTTCAAGGTGCTGTTTGGGAGGCGGGTTCCCGCTAAGGCAGACCCCCTATTGCCCGATGAGGTCTGCTGATAAATTTTAGACCGGCGCCCCTGTTTGACCGGTGGGGCAGAAAGGCTCTCAGTTTTAGTTCTGTGAGAGATGCAGAAGAGAAAGAATTTTTTGCCGGTGAGAAAAAGTCCTTTCACTAATACGGCAAAATCGACCCTTTTTTGCAGTTGAAAGGTTAATATTTCACTTTTTTTAATGGAAAGTTTACAATATTGGGGATTGATGGGTGAGATTTATATAGGATATGGATTTATTAGGTAATAGGTTGCTGGAATTTATTATGATATTTTGGGGCGAGTTTGTGAGCGCCTGGCGGCGGGGCGGAGTCACCGGAGGGTGACAGCTGGTACGCCTACCCGGCGGGGGCCAGGTTTGTAGTCGCCTGACGGCGTCGCAAAGTCACCGGAGGGTGACAGCCTGTACGGCTCGCCGCCGGGGCGTTCCTTTTGTGCGTACAAAAGGAACCAAAATACGCTTGGGGCTGTGCCCCAAGACCCCCTTGCCGCTAAGCTGCGGCTGGATACGAACGATGTAAACATCGTCCGTACGGCGCCGCAGATACGCTCTCAAGGTGCCTGCGGCGCATTTTATTTTTGGCTCAGCAGGGACCGAATTAAATGCGCCTGCGGCTCCTTATCAGCGTCGTCTAATCCCGCTCCGGGAAGCCGTCGCTTTGGCTTTCCGGGCGGGGCAAATGGGGCCCCCACAAGGTCGCAAGACCTTGTGGGGAGAGGAGGATGCACCGCAGCGGGGAGGGCTGCCCGAAGCAAAGCATAGGGTCAGCCCGATTTAAGCGGAGGTTGCGTCCGACGAGCGTACGGGTCTTTAGGGCGGAGCCCTAAATGACTTTTGGTTACTTTTCTTCATAGAAAAGTAACCCCCCGCCGGGCAGGCGTACAGGTTATACCTTTTGTAAAAGGCTCCGCGCCGCCACTTCGTTACCCCTTACACAGGGGAGTCTTTAGGGCGGTGCGGTGCCGACAGGTGAAAGGAAACTTTGGAATAGTTTGTATCGGCAACCCCTCCGGCTCATTTCATTCGCCACCTCCCCTTACACAGGGGAGGCTATGGGGTGGTGCGGTGCCATCTCCCTTTGGCAAGGGAGGCTTTGAGGGGCGCTGGCAGGAGGAAAGCTTTGTTATGATCCTCTGCCAAAATGGGAGCCGCAAAAGGCCCATGATTTAGCGGAAAATCACATTGACTTCACCGATGCAGCGTGATAAAATTGGTAACATATTTTTTGGGAAAAGCGCGAGCTTTTCGCCGCGAGGGAGTGAATTTTGATGAGCAATATTCCGGAACTGTTCGGCAGCCTGGTCTTTAATGACACGGTGCAGCAGAAGCGGCTGCCCCACGATACCTACCGCCGCCTGCGGCAGATCATCGCCAGCGGGGAGCCGCTGACCCCCGATGTGGCCGATGTCATTGCCAATGTGATGAAGGCCTGGGCGCTGGACCACGGGGTGACCCACTTTACCCACTGGTTCCAGCCTATGACCGGCATCACCGCCGAAAAGCACGACAGCTTCCTGACCCCTGCCGGCGATGGGGTCATCATGGAATTTTCCGGGCGGGAGCTCATCAAAGGCGAGCCGGATGCCAGCAGCTTCCCCAGCGGCGGCCTGCGGGCCACCTTTGAGGCCCGGGGCTACACCGCCTGGGACCCCACCAGCCCTGCCTTCATCAAGGATGACTGCCTGTATATCCCCACGGCCTTTTGCAGCTATACCGGCGAGGCGCTGGATAAAAAGACCCCCCTGCTGCGCAGCATGCATACCCTCAACCGGGAGGGGGTGCGCTTCCTGCGGGCGATGGGCTGGGCCGATGTGACCGCTGTGACCCCCACCGTGGGCGCGGAGCAGGAGTATTTTCTCATTCCGAAGGAGCTGTACGAACAGCGCCGGGACCTGCGCTACACCGGGCGGACCCTATTTGGGGCGATGGCCCCCAAGGGGCAGGAGCTGGATGACCACTACTTTGGTACCATAAAACCCCGGGTGCGCGCCTACATGAAGGAGCTGGACGAGGAGCTGTGGAAGCTGGGCGTGATGGCCAAGACCGAGCACAATGAGGTGGCGCCCTCCCAGCACGAGCTGGCCCCGTTCTTTACCACCACCAATATTGCCGCCGACGGCAACCAGCTGACCATGGAGCTGATGCAGCGGCTGGCCCAGAAGCACGGCATGGTGTGCCTGCTGGCGGAAAAGCCCTTTGCCGGGGTGAACGGCAGCGGCAAGCACAATAACTGGTCGCTGGTGACCGATACCGGCCGCAACCTGCTGGACGGCGGCAGCGACCCGGCGAACAACCTGACCTTTTTGCTGATGCTGGCCGCGGTAATGACCGCGGTGGATGAGTACCAGGCGCTGCTGCGCATTACCGTGGCAACGGCCGGCAACGACCACCGGCTGGGCGCGAGCGAAGCCCCGCCCGCCATTCTTTCCATCTTCCTGGGGGAGGCGCTGCAGAACACCCTGATGCAGGCCGCCTGCGGCGAGGGCAGCACCGCTGCCGCCCGCCGGGAGCTGGAGATGCGGGTGCCGGTGATGCCCCACCTGCGGCAGGATGACAGCGACCGCAACCGGACCTCGCCCTTTGCCTTTACCGGGAACAAGTTTGAGTTCCGG
>CALERQ010000013.1 GCA_937907305.1 uncultured Clostridia bacterium
GCCCAACGATGAAATGAAGGGCCGTATCATCGGCCGTGAGGGACGCAACATCCGCACGCTGGAGAACCTGACCGGCGTGGATCTCATCATAGATGATACCCCCGAGGCGATCACCCTTTCCTGCCACGACCCCGTGAAGCGTGAGGTGGCACGGCTCTCGCTGGAGAAGCTCATCCAGGATGGGCGCATCCACCCGACCCGCATAGAGGAAACGGTGGAGAAGGCCCGCCGCGAGGTGGAAACCAAGATCAAGCAGGACGGCGAGCGAGCCGTTATTGAAACCGGTGTGCACCACCTGCACCCCGAGCTGATGAAGCTGCTGGGCCGGATGCGCTACCGCACCAGCTACGGCCAGAATGTGCTGGAGCACTCCATAGAGGTGGCGAAGCTGGCGGGCAGCATGGCGGCCGAGCTGGGACTGGACCCCACCCTGGCACGGCGTGCCGGTCTGCTGCATGATATCGGCAAATCGCTGACCCACGAGATAGAGGGCAGCCATGTGGCCATCGGTGTGGAGCTGGCCAAGAAGTACAAGGAAAGCCCCGAGGTCATCCACGCCATTGAAGCGCACCACGGCGATGTGGAGGCCAAGACGGTGGTAGCCTGCCTGGTACAGGCGGCGGATGCCGTAAGCGCGGCCCGTCCCGGCGCGCGGCGTGAAAACCTCGAAAATTACATCAAGCGGCTGGAGAAGCTGGAAGCCATTGCGACCTCCTTTGAGGGGGTGGAGAAATCCTACGCCATCCAGGCGGGACGCGAGATCCGCATCATCCTCAAGCCGGAGGTCATCAGCGATGACCAGATGGTCATTGTGGCCCGCGATATCGCCAAGAAGATCGAGGAAGAGATGGATTATCCCGGTCAGATCAAGGTGAATGTGGTGCGGGAGACCCGCGCTGTGGATTACGCCAAGTAAACCGAACAAAGAAAAAGCCCTCCGCAGGGGAAACCTTGCGGGGGGCTTTGTGCGTTTAGGGGAAGTGTGCGGTAGGGGAGAGGGCGGGCGCAGCCCTGGCGGCGGAGCCGCCGCAGCGGACGAAGTCCGCTGAAACCGTCCGGAGGACGGTTTGGGCTGCGCCCGGTGCCGGGATGCTGCAAAAACCGGAAAAGGACAGGGGCGGACGGCCCAAATGGGCGGAAAACCCGGCAAAGCACAGGGCAGGGTAAAGCGGCGTAATATAAAAACAGACCCGGGCGCGGGCAGTCACCGGCGCGGGGGTCATGTAGGGGGCAGGGGGAGCGATCTCTCTGCCCCCGTAGTGATATTACAGCAGAGCAGCGCGGTAGGCGGCCACCAGCTGAGGGAACGAGGTGCGGGCATTGGCGGCGGAGGGACTGGGCAGCCCAATGGCGGGCAGGCCGGTCTGGGGTTCCGCCAGGCGGTGGTAAAGCCGGGCGGCGGTGCCGCCGGTGACGGCAATGCGGGTGATGCCGGGATATTGCCGCAGCAGGCCGGGGATATCATTGGGGACGGGATCCCGGATGGTGCTGTCCGCGGCGCCGGTAATGGTGCAGCTGGCCAGCACATCCCACAGGGCCAGGCCGTGGGAGAGCAGCAGCTTGGTGCGGCCCTCGCTGGTTTTGGGGTCCTCCTCACCGTACAGGGCCGCGATAACCGGCCAAAAGCGGTTCTGCGGGTGGGCATAGTAGAAGGCCTCCGCGCGGCTGCGGGGGCTGGGCATGGTGCCCAGGATGAGGGTATGGCTTTCCGCTGTGATGAGCGGCGGGAGCGGATGCAGGACAGTTTGCGGCATAGGGGGTACCTCCGGTGGGTGCAGGGTGCAGGGACGGCCCGGCGGGCCGCGGCGCCCAAAGCGCCGCGCGGCGGCCTGCGGCCGCCGGCTCCGGCGCAGCCGGAGCGCCCGACGGGCCGGAGAACCCTGCGAAAAATCATGCCTTATTTTTTGCGGCGGGCCCGCAGCTTTTGCAGCAGGGGCTTGCCGTGCAGGAAAGCCCAGTACCAGAACGGCGAAAGCACCTGGTCAAACTCGCCGGCGAGCTCCGTGACGCCTACCGAGTGGCAGAAGCCCTCCTTAAAGCGGTACAGGCCGTTTTCTTTACTGAGGGAGTACACCCCGCCAAAATCGTAGAAATCCACGCCCAGGGAGCAAGCCCAGCGGATCATTTCCGCCTGCATGGCGTAGGCGGGCATCAGGTTGCGCTTTTCATTGCTGCTGGCCCCGTAAATGTAGAATACTTTACGGCCGTAGTGCAGGGCGATGGCGGCGGCAAGGGCTTCCCCTTCATATTCCGCCAGGCAGATGCGGCAGCGCTCCGGGCCGTAGGCCTCCAGCATGCGCTGGAAATAATCCAGCGGGCGGTGGCCGATGCCGTCCCGCTCGCAGGTTTCCAGGTAGATGCGGAAGAAGGTGTCCAGCTCTTCGGCGCCGGCCCAGCGGGTGGTCACCCCCTTGCGGGCGGAAAGCCGGATATTATACCGGGTCTTTTCGCCAAAGGCGGGCATCAGCTCCTCCAGCGTTTTGCCCTCCAGCGGCAGGAACATATTGAAGCGGGGCTGAATCTGATCGTGCAGGCCGCAGTTGCGGGCACGGCAGCGCAGGCCCAGCTTTTCATATTTGGCGATGAGTTCATCGGTATAGGGCGTTTCGGGGTCAAAGCGCAGCAGGAAGGCCCGGTGCTTTTTCAGCGCGGGGGCGGCTTCCCGCATCAGCGCGGCAATGGTTTCGGTATCGTAGGGATCGCAGACCGGGCCGCGGGGGGCATAGGCCAGGGTGCGCCCGGCCACGGCGGGGGCAAAAATGATGCTCATGGCGGCAGTGATCGTCCCATTCTGCTCCAGATAGACCTGCTCGCCCACCCAGCCCTTTTTGACATACGCCCAGCCGCGGTCCTGCATCAGGTTGCCCCAGGGGCTGCGGGTCACGAATTCGGTATAGCGC
>CALERQ010000014.1 GCA_937907305.1 uncultured Clostridia bacterium
CAGCGCAGCCAAGCGATGCGGGTCTTTAGGGCAGCAGCCCTAAAACGCTTTTGGGCACTTTTGGCGGAACAAAAGTGCCATAATATCCTTAATCCAGGTGCCAGATATCCCGCGCGTAATCGTGGATGGCGCGGTCGGCGCAGAAGATGCCGGCCCCGGCAATATTGGCCAGGCTCATGCGCTGCCAGCGCAGCGGGTCATTGTAGTAGATCTCCGCCGCGCGGTCATCCGCCGCCGAGTAGCTCTCAAAATCCGCGGCCGCCATATACTGGTCCACGGTGCGCAGGTGGTTGGCCAGCATCCAGAAGCTCTCGGGGCTATCCTGCCGCTCCATAAATTCCAGCAGCCGCTGCAGCTCTCCGCTGCGGGCAATGGCATCGGCGGGACGGTAGCCGCGCTGCTTCATCTCCTCCACTTCCGGGGTGCTCATGCCAAAGATGAGGATATTCTCCGGGCCTACCTGCTCGGCGATCTCCACATTGGCGCCATCCATGGTGCCCAGGGTGATGGCGCCGTTCTGCATCAGCTTCATATTGCCGGTGCCGGAGGCCTCGGTCCCGGCCAGGGAGATCTGCTCGCTGACCTCGCTGGCGGGCATCAGCCGCTCGCTCATGGAAACATTATATTCCTCCAGGTAGACGATCTTCAGCCGGCCGCGCACATCGGGGTCGGCATCGATCATGGCACCCAGGTCATTGATAAAGCGGATGATCTTTTTGGCCAGGTCATAGCCGGGGGCCGCCTTGGCGCCAAAGAGATAGGTGCGGGGCTTGAATTCCGCATCGGGGTTCGCCTTGATATCCAGGTAGTGCTTGAGGATCTGCAGGGCATTGAGGTGCTGGCGCTTATATTCATGCAGGCGCTTGACCTGCACATAGAACAGCGAATTGGGATCGACGGTGATGCCGCGCTCGGTTTGCAGGTAGCGGGCAAAGTCCGCCTTGTTCTGCCGCTTGAGTTCGCCCAGCTCCCGCAGGCTCGCCTCATCATCCAGGTAGGCGCGCAGGCCGGTCAGCAGGTCAAAATTGTGCAGGTATTCCTCCCCGATGCGGTCGCGGATAAAGCGGTCCAGCCGGGGATTGGACTGCATGAGCCAGCGGCGGCTGGCAATGCCATTGGTGACATTGCCGAACTTCTCCGGCATCAGGCGGTAGAACTCATGAAACACATCATCCTTGATGATCTGGCTGTGCAGCTTGGAAACGCCATTGACATAGTGGCCGCCCACCACGCACAGGTTGGCCATATGCACCTTGCCGTCCCGCAGGATCTGCATCTTTTCCACCTCGGCGTTATCGCAGCGGAATTCCTCCCGCATGCGGATGTTCCAGCGGCGGTCGATCTCCTGCACGATCTGATAGATGCGGGGCAGCAGCTCCCGGAACAGGGTGATATCCCACTTTTCCAGCGCTTCCGCCATGACGGTATGGTTGGTGTAGGCAAAGGTCTGCTCGGTGATCTCCCAGCTTCTTTCCCAGCTGTAGCCGCAGTCGTCCATCAGAATGCGCATCAGCTCCGGAATGGCCAGGGTGGGGTGGGTATCATTCAGCTGGATGGCGTTGAGCTCGGCAAAGCTATCCATGGTGCCGTAGCGTTCCATGTGGGTGCGGGTGATCTCCGCCAGGGAAGCGCACACCAGGAAATACTGCTGGCGCAGACGCAGCTGCTTGCCCTCCTGGTGGTTATCATTGGGATACAGGATCTTGCTGATGGTCTCGGCACGGGCGGTCTTGCGGAAGGCGCCCAGGTAATCGCCGTTATTGAAGCACTCCATATCAATGCCGGGGCTCTTGGCCTTCCACAGGCGCAGCACGCTTACCGCCTCGGTATCGTAGCCGGAAACATACATATTGTAGGGCACAGCCAGCACCGTTTCGTAATCGGTGTACTGCTGCATCAGGTGGCCCTGGTCCCAGTGCTCCTCCAGCCGCCCGCCAAACTTGACTTCGACCGCGTGCTCCTCATTGGTGCGCAGCCATACCTCGCCGCCGGGCAGCCAGTAATCGGGCAGCTCGGTTTGGGCGCCGTTCACCAGCTTCTGCTTAAAGATGCCGTACTCGTACAGGATGGAATAGCCAGTACCGTAGTAGCCATCGGTGGCCATGCCATCCAGGTAGCAGGCAGCCAGGCGGCCCAGGCCGCCATTGCCCAGACCCGGGTCAGGCTCACAGGCAAAGAGCCGTTCCGGCGTAGTGCCAAAGGCGGTCAGCGCCTCGGTAAAGGGCTCCACCAGTCCCAGATTATACAGGCTGTTTTTCAGGCTCTTGCCCATCAGGAATTCCATAGAAAGATAGTGGACACGCTTTTTGCGTTCGGCGGTGGTTCTGGCGCGGTGGGCGCGGCGCTTTTCCACCATCAGGTCGCGCAGCACCAGGGCCGCGGCCTTATACAGCTGGTCATCACTGGCCAGCTGGGGCTTTACCTCCATCAGGTATTCCAGTTTATTTTCCATTGCCAGACGGATCTGTTCAGCAGTCATATCGGTATCTCTCCTTTGGTATGAGAATAGAGTTTTCACCAAGCTTATTATACCTGTTTTTTCGGTTTTTTCAACCGCTCCATTGTAAAGTTTGTTATTTTTTCATCAATGCAGTTTTTCTCTTTGCAGGCTCGGCTTTTTGCGCTATAATGGGGGCATAGAAATACCTTAGGAGGAGAGTTATGAGCCGCTACAAGATCAATATTATGGAGCACCAGTACACCATCAATACCGACCGTGACCCTGCCTGGGTAAAAATGCTTCAGGAGCGCCTAAACGGTCAGATCGAGGAGATCCGGGAGGGCTGCCCCAATCTTTCCGCCTTTGATACCTTTGCCCTGCTGACCATGAACCTGATGGACCAGCTGGCCAAAAGCGAGGAAGCCGCCGATAACCTGCGCCAGCAGCTGACCAACTACCTGCGGGAAAGCAGCGCCGTGCGC
>CALERQ010000015.1 GCA_937907305.1 uncultured Clostridia bacterium
GCATTAAGGATAATATCTGCACCAAGGATATTAAGACGACCTGCGCCAGCCGGATGCTGGAGAATTTTGTGCCGCCCTATGATGCGACTGTTATTACCAAGCTGAAGGCAGCCGATTATGTGCTGACCGGCAAGATGAATATGGATGAATTCGCCATGGGCTCCTCCTGTGAGAACTCGGCGTTCCATATTACCCATAATCCCCATGGGCTGGATAAGGTGCCCGGTGGCTCCTCCGGCGGTTCCGCGGCGGCGGTAGCGGCCGGCGAAGCTGTACTGACCCTGGGCAGTGATACCGGCGGTTCTATCCGTGAGCCTGCCGCCTATTGCGGTATCATTGGCCTGAAGCCCACCTATGGCGCTGTTTCCCGCTACGGTTTGGTGGCGTTTGCTTCCTCGCTGGATCAGATCGGTCCGATGGGCCGCAGCGTAGAGGATGTGGCCAACCTGTTCTATACCATCAGCGGGCAGGACCCCTACGATGCCACCAGCATGCCTACCCATTACCCAAAGACCGCCGAGGGACTGGGATATGATCTGGCGGGTCTGCGCATTGGCGTTCCCAAGGAGTTCTATAAGCATGCGGATGTAGCGGTAGGCGCTGCCATCTGGCAGGTCATCCGCACGCTGGAGGCCCGTGGCGCCAAGGTGGTGGATATCAGCCTGCCCAGTACCGAGTACGGCCTTTCCGCCTATTACATCATTTCTTCGGCCGAAGCTTCCTCCAACCTTTCCCGTTTTGATGGTGTGAAGTATGGCTTCCGCGCGGAAAACTACACCGACCTGAACGATATGTATGAAAAGACCCGCAGTGAGGGCTTCGGCGATGAGGTGAAGCGCCGCATTATGTTGGGTACCTTTGTGCTGTCCTCTGGTTACTACGATGCCTACTACAAAAAGGCCAAGCTGTTCCAGCAGAAGGTGCGTGCCGAGTATGATGAGGCATTCAAGCAGTGCGATGTTATTGTGACGCCCACCGCGCCGACCGCGGCCTTTAAGATCGGTGAGAATGTTCATGATCCTTTGAAGATGTACGCCAGTGATATCTGCACCATTACCGTGAATATTGCTGGCCTGCCGGCGCTTTCTCTGCCCATTGGCATGGACCATGAGATGCCGGTGGGAATGCAGCTCATTGGGCCGCATTTCTCGGAGGAGAAGCTCCTGGGCATTGCCAAGGAATTTGAGACCCTGCGCGGCGGCCTGTGCAAGGTAGCCACTGTGGTGTAAGGAGGGAGAAACAACATGAAATACGAAATTGTCGTTGGCTTGGAAGTTCATGCGGAGCTGAATACCAAGACCAAGATCTACTGCGGATGCAAAAACTCCTTCGGCTCCATGGTCAATTCCAACTGCTGTCCTATCTGCACCGGTATGCCAGGTACTCTGCCCACCCTGAATAAGAGTGTGGTGGACTATGCTGTGCGTATGGGCTATGCACTGCATTGCAGCATCAATAATATCTGTAAGATGGACCGCAAAAACTACTTCTATCCCGATCTGCCCAAAGCGTATCAGATTTCTCAGTTTGATATTCCGCTGTGTGAAAACGGTTATATTGATGCCATTGTAGATGAAGAGGGACACACCAAGCGTATCGGCGTGACCCGCATCCATATCGAGGAGGATGCCGGTAAGTTGATCCATTCCGATGACTTTGCGGGCAGTCTGGTTGACTTTAATCGCTGTGGTGTACCGCTCATCGAGATCGTTTCCGAGCCGGATATGCGTTCTTCCGCCGAGGCGAAGGCATACCTTGATACCATTAAAGCAACTTTGCAGTACCTTGGTATTTCCGACTGCAAGATGCAGGAGGGTTCTATCCGCTGCGATGTCAATGTATCGGTACGGCCGGAGGGTGCGGTGGAATTTGGTACCCGAGTGGAGATGAAGAATGTGAACAGCTTCTCCGCTACGGTTCGTGCTATTGAGTATGAAGCCGCCCGCCAGATTGAAATTCTGGAAAACGGAGGGGAGATCCACCAGGAGACCCGCCGCTGGGATGATATTGCCGGGAAGAACATTCTGCTGCGTTCCAAGGAGGACGCCCAGGATTATCGCTATTTCCCAGAACCCGACCTTAAGACCATCTATGTGGAGGAGAGCCGACTGGCGGAGCTGAAGGCGAGCATTCCTGAGCTGCCCAATGATAAGCTGCTGCGCCTGATGAAACAGTACAAGCTGCCTTACTTTGATGCCAATCTGATGGCGGAAAACCCAGATAAGGCGGGTTACTTTGAGGCGGTGGCGGCGCTGGGCAAGTGCCAGCCGAAGAATATCAGCAACTGGCTGTTGGGGGATATCACCCGTATCATCAATGAGAAAAACCTGACCCTTGCGGATACCAAACTTTCTGCCGAGAAACTGGCGGATATGCTGGCGATGATCGAAAAGGGTGAGATATCTACCACAGCCGGCAAAACAGTGCTGGAGGAGATCATCTTCAGCGATAAGACCGCGGCAGAAGTAGTGGAGGAGAAGGGCCTGCGCCAAATGAACGATACCGGTGCGCTGGAGCAGGTCGTCAGCGATATCCTTGCCGCCAATCCCAAGGTGGTAGAGGACTACCGCGGCGGCAAGACCAATGCGCTGGGCTTCCTGGTGGGTCAGTGCATGAGAGCTTCTAAGGGCAAGGGCAACCCCAATATTCTGCGCGAGATGCTGGAAAAAGCGCTGAACAGTTAAAGAGCTTTACAGAAGCAAAAAGACGGACCGCAGGGATGCAGTCCGTCTTTTTTGATCAAGTGGAGCGAGTTTAGGAGGAAGTCTTTTGCGCACTGGCCATTTTGGGAATATCGCCTACGCCATCCAGCACGATGCTGGGGCGGTAGGCATAGGTATCCAGTGTTTTGCGGGAGGAAACCCCTGAAAGCACCAGCACGGTAGACATGCCGCTTTCCAAACCGGAGATCACGTCGGTATCCATACGGTCACCGACCATGACCGCTTCGGCGGAGTGGCACTGCAGCATGCGCAGGCCGGTGCGCATCATCAGGGGGTTGGGCTTGCCGCAGAAATAGGCCTGTTTGCCGGTGGCCATCTCCACCGGGGCGATCAGCGCCCGGCAGGCCGGGGCAATGCCATCTTCGATGGGGCCGGACACATCAGAGTTGGCGCCGATGAGCTTGGCGCCGCCCATGACCAGATTGGTCGCCTTTGTCAGGGTATCCAGTGAATAGGAGCGGCCCTCGCCGACCACAACATAATCAGGGTTGACATCATTCATCGTGATGCCGGCATCATACAGAGCATTCAGCAGTCCAGCTTCACCAATGGCGAAAACGGAGCAGCCGGGGGCCTGCTCCCGCAGGAAGGCGGCAGTAGCCAGCGCACTGGTGTAGAAATGCTCCTCTGGGACATCCAATCCCATGCGCGCCAGCTTTTGATTCAGTTCCTTGGGGGTGTAGCCGCTGTTGTTGGTCAGGAACAGATATTCTTTCTTTTCATCCTGCAGCCATTGGATAAATTCCCGCACACCAGGCAGGATACGATTTCCGTAATAGATGACGCCATCCATATCGCAGATGAAGCCTTTTTTCTCGTTAAAATCAATACGGTTATTACTCATGCAAATTTTTGCCCTTCTTCTTTCTAGTAAGTAATTTGATTATAGCATCGCGGACGAAAAAATACTATCAACAAACTGCAAAATTTACTGCAAAAGCACCCACAGAAAATCGTAATTCTTGACAACGGCTGAAGCTGTGGTAGAATACAATTTGAGAATGAAGCTCAAATTGCAAGGGAGAAAATCATGAAAAAACGCTTTTTTTTGATGATATTGGTTATTATGCTTCTGACAGGGTGTGCGCCTTTACAGAAGCGGGCGAGTGAGAATGTTCAGGTAGTGGCAACCATTTTTCCGCTGTATGACTTTGCACGGGAGATAGCGGGGGAGGATGCCGAGGTAAAAA
>CALERQ010000016.1 GCA_937907305.1 uncultured Clostridia bacterium
ACCCCCTGGGGCAAGCCCGCGCTGGGTTACAAGACCCGCGACAAGCACAAGGCCTCTGACAAGTTCATCGTCAAGCGCCGCAACGCGAAATAACCGCGAGGAAAGGAGGATATTGAACTATGAGCAGAAGTATCAAAAAAGGACCTTTTGTGCAGCCTAAGCTGCTGGCAAGAGTACAAGCCATGAACGAGGCGGGCGAAAAGCGCGTCCTCAAGACCTGGAGCCGTGCCTCCACAATATTCCCTGACTTCGTCGGTCACACCATTGCTGTGCATGACGGACGCAAGCATGTACCGGTATATGTCACCGAGGATATGGTTGGCCACAAGCTGGGCGAATTTGCCCCCACCCGTACCTTCCGCGGCCACGCCGGCGCCAAGAAATCTTAAAATAGGACCGAAAGGAGGAAAAACACATGGAAGCTAAGGCTTATCTCAGACATGCGCGCATCTCGCCCCGCAAGGTACAGATCGTGCTGGATCTGATCCGCAACAAGCCTGTTGAAGAAGCGACCGCTATCCTGGCCCTGACCCCCAAGGCAGCCTGTGAGCCCCTGGCCAAGCTGCTGAAGAGCGCCATTGCCAATGCGGAGAACAACTTTAACATGGACAAGAAGAATCTTTATGTCGCAGAGTGTTTTGTCTGCCCCGGTCCTATGCTCAAGAGAATTCGTCCCAGAGCACAGGGCAGAGCATTCCGCGTGATGAAGAGAACCTCTCACGTGACTATGGTTCTGCGTGAAAAAGAATAAGCTGAAAGAAGGAGGTAAACTATGGGACAGAAAGTAAATCCCCACGGTCTTCGCGTGGGCGTAATCAAGGATTGGGATTCCCGCTGGTTTGCTCGTGATAACGCTTTCGGCGATATCTTGGTCGAGGACTATAACCTGCGTAAATTCCTGAAGAAGAAACTGTATGATGCCGGCGTTCCCAAGATCGAGATCGAGAGAACCGCCGATAAGGTTCGCATCAACATCCACTGTGCCCGTCCCGGTATCGTTATCGGCAAGGGCGGCGCGGAGATTGAAAAGCTGCGCGCTGAGTGCGAGGCCCTGGTAAACAAGGGCAAGACCCAGAAGCTGACCGTACTGCCCCTGGGCGTCATCGAGGTAAAGAGCCCCGATAAGAATGCTCAGCTGGTAGCCGAGAACATTGCCGCCCAGCTGGAGGGTCGTGTATCCTTCCGCCGCGCTATGAAGCAGGCCATCGGCCGCGCCATGAAGCCCATGGGCCGCGAGCCCGGCGCCAAGGGCATCAAGACTCAGTGCTCCGGCCGTCTGGGCGGCGCTGAGATCGCCCGCGTAGAGCAGTACCATGAGGGTACCATCCCGCTGCAGACCCTGCGTGCCGACATTGACTACGGCTTTGCAGAGGCTGCCACCACCTACGGCCGCATCGGCGTTAAGGTTTGGATCTATGCCGGTGAGGTGCTGCAGGACCGTAAGCCCAAGAAGGAAGGAGGCCGCAAGTAATGCTGTTGCCCAAAAGAGTAAAATATCGTCGCGTTCAGCGCGGTCGTCTGACCGGTAAGGCACTGCGCGGCAACACCATCTCCAATGGTGAGTATGGTCTGCAGGCCCTGGAGCCCGCCTGGATCACTTCCAACCAGATCGAGGCCGCCCGTATCGCCATGACCCGTTACATCAAGCGTGGCGGTCAGGTATGGATCAAGATCTTCCCCGATAAGCCCGTAACCGCCAAGCCCGCTGAGACCCGAATGGGTTCCGGTAAGGGCAGCCCTGAGTACTGGGTAGCGGTCGTTAAGCCCGGCCGCATCCTGTTTGAGATGGGCGGCGTGGACGAAACCATTGCCCGCGAGGCAATGCGTCTGGCTATGCACAAGCTGCCGATCAAGTGCAAATTTGTAAAGAAAGAAACCGAAGGGAGTGAAGAATAATGAAGGCTACCGAAATCAGAGCACTTTCTGCTCAGGATCTGAACAAAAAGCTTGCTGACCTGAAGACCGAGCTTTTCAATCTTCGCTTCCAGCACGCCGTAAACCAGCTGGATAACCCGCTGCGTCTTGTCGAGGTCAAGAAGGATATTGCTCGCGTAAAGACCGTGCTGAAGGAAAAAGAGCTGGAGACTAAGTAAGGAGAAAGGAGGATATCCTGATGAGCGAAAGAAACCTGAGAAAAACCAGAACGGGCGTGGTCGTTTCCGATAAGATGGACAAGACCGTAGTGGTCGCCGTTATCGATAACGTTCGTCACCCGCTTTATAAGAAGATCGTAAAGCGCACTGTAAAATTCAAGGCGCACGATGAGCAGAACGCCTGCGGTATCGGCGATACCGTAATGATCATGGAGACCCGTCCTATCTCCAAGGATAAGAGATGGCGCGTGGTAGAGATCATCGAGAAGGCGAAATAAGCCTTTTGGGATCTGCTGCAAGCAAATTTGTATCAATCTATTTAACATGGATAGAACCGTGCACAGAAGCTGCACGAGTCTTTGAAAGGAGGAACGCTCTGTGATTCAGATGCAGACCTATCTCAAGGTAGCTGATAACACCGGCGCGAAGGAACTGATGTGCATTCGCGTGCTGGGTGGCTCCCGCAAGAGATATGCCAATATCGGCGATGTAGTCGTGGCTTCCGTTAAAAAGGCAGCCCCCGGCGGCACCGTCAAGAAGGGCGAAGTAGTCCGTGCCGTAATCGTACGCTCCGCGAAGGGGCTGCGCCGGGAAGACGGCACTTATATCCGCTTTGATGAAAACGCAGCCGTTATCATCAAGGAGGACAAAAATCCCCGTGGTACCCGTATCTTTGGGCCAGTAGCCAGAGAGCTGAGAGAAAAGGATTACACCAAGATCCTGTCCCTCGCTCCGGAAGTTCTGTAAGGAGGTGTCGCAAAGTATGAATCATATTCATGTAAAGACCGGCGACACTGTCGTCATGCTCTCCGGTAAGGATAAGGGCAAGCAGGGCAAGGTTCTGCAGGTAAGCCCCAAAGAGCAGAAGGTCATAGTAGAGGGCCTGAACATGGTAACCAAGCATGTGAAGCCCCGTAAGCAGGGTGATCCCGCTGGTATTATGAAGGCGGAATCCGCTGTATACGCCTGCAAAGTAATGGCTGTTTGCCCCAAGTGCGGCAAGGCGACCCGCCTGGCCCATAAGGTAGAGGGCGACACCAAGACCCGTGTGTGCAAGCACTGCGGCGCATCTTATTAAGAAGGAGGATAATCATGGCACGTTTGAAAGAATTCTACAAGAGTGATGTAGCCCCTGCGATGATGAGCAAGTTTGGCTACAAGAGTGTTATGCAGATCCCCAAGCTGGATAAGGTCGTCATCAATGTTGGCTGCGGTGAGCTGAAGGATAACCCCAAGATGCTGGACGCCATTGTCAGCGACCTGGGCAAGATCACCGGCCAGAAGGCTATGCCCTGCAAAGCACACAAGTCCGTTGCAAACTTTAAGCTGCGTGAAGGCATGGTCATCGGCGCTAAGGTGACCCTGCGCGGCGAGAGAATGTACGAGTTCGTGGATAAGCTGTTCAACATCGCCCTGCCCCGTGTACGCGACTTCCGCGGCATTAACGGCAACAGCTTTGATGGCCGTGGCGACTACAACCTCGGTATCCGTGAGCAGCTGATCTTCCCCGAGATCGAGTACGATAAGATCGATAAGGTACGCGGTATGGATATTACCTTTGTAACCACCGCGAAGACCGATGAAGAAGCCAAAGAGCTGCTGACCCTGATGGGCGCGCCCTTTGAGAAGTAAGGAGGTAGAGAAGAATGGCAAAACTGTCGATGAAACTCAAGCAGCAGGCTCCCGCTAAGTTCTCTACCAGAGCTTACAACCGCTGCAAGATCTGCGGCCGCCCCCACGCTTACCTGCGTAAGTACGGGATCTGCCGTATCTGTTTCCGCGAGCTGGCCTATAAGGGCCAGATCCCCGGCGTAAAGAAAGCAAGCTGGTAATAGAAAGAAGGAGGTTGACCTATGTATATCACTGATACGATTGCTGATATGCTGACTCGCATCCGCAATGCGAACAGCGCCAAGCACGACACTGTTGATATTCCTGCGTCAAAGATGAAGACTTCTATTGCTCAGATTCTTCTTGACGAGGGTTATATCAAGGCTTTCACCGTAGTAGACGATGGAAAGCAGGGCATTATCCGTATTACCCTGAAATACGGTGCCAACAAGACCCCGGTTATCCAGGGGCTGCGCAGAGTATCCAAGCCCGGTCTGCGTATTTACACAAGCTGCGAGGACTGCCCCAAGGTCATGAAGGGCCTGGGTGTCGCGATCCTCTCCACTTCCAAGGGTGTCATCACCGATAAAGAGGCTCGTAAGCTGAATGTCGGCGGCGAAGTCCTGGCGTTCATCTGGTAAGGAGGGAAAGTAGAATGAGCAGAATTGGTAACAAGCCCATCGAAATCCCCGCCGGCATTGATGTAAAGGTAGAGGGCAACACCGTTACCGTAAGCGGTAAGGGCATCACCCTGAGCCAGACCATCGACAGCCGCATCGGAGTAAAGATGGACGGCAATGTAATGCACATTACCCGTGCAAACGAAGAAAAAGAGACCAAGAGCATGCACGGCCTGTACCGCGCGCTGATCCACAACATGGTGGAGGGCATCGATAAGGGCTTCTCCAAGGAGCTGGAGATCAACGGCGTAGGTTACCGTGCCGCTAAGCAGGGCAACGAGCTGGTAATGAACCTGGGTTATTCTCATCAGGTAGTAGTACCGGAGATCCCCGGCATCACCATCGAAGTACCCGCTCCCAACAAAGTGATCGTAAAAGGCGCTGACAAGCAGGCTGTAGGCCAGTTTGCCGCGGAGATCCGCGAGAAGCGTCCCCCCGAGCCTTATAAGGGCAAGGGCATCAAATATGTCGACGAGGTTATCATCCGCAAGGAAGGTAAAGCCGGCAAGGGCAAATAAGGAAGGAGGAGTATCTGAATGGTTACAAAAGTTGATAGCAAGAAGAACCGTCTTAAAAGACGCGCCAGAGTACGCGGCAAAGTGTACGGTACTGCCCAGCGTCCCAGACTGGCCGTTTTCCGCTCCGCCAACCACATTTATGCTCAGGTCATCAATGATGATCTTGGCGTAACTCTGGCTGCTGCTTCCAGCATGGATAAGGGCTTTGACGGCTACGGCGGCAACAAGGAAGGCGCCCGCAAGGTAGGTCTTGCGATCGCTGAGGCTGCCAAGAAGGCAAACATCGAAGAGGTCGTATTTGACCGCGGCGGCTTTGTATATCATGGCCGCGTGGCAGAGCTGGCCGAGGGCGCCCGTGAAGGCGGCCTGAAATTCTAAGAGAGGAGGGACACTTTTGGCTCGTATTGATGCATCTAAACTGGATCTGCAGGAGAAGGTCGTACACATCGGCCGCGTCTCCAAAACCGTCAAGGGCGGTCGTATCTACAAGTTCGCTGCACTGGTAGTCGTGGGTGACGGCAACGGTACCATTGGTTTTGGTATTGGTAAAGCCGGCGAAGTCCCGGACGCTATCCGCAAGGGCATTGAAGATGCGAAGAAGAACATGGTTAAAGTTTCCCTCAAGGGAACCACCATCCCGCACGAGATCATCGGCAAGTTTGGCGCCGGTGAGGTACTGATGAAGCCCGCTCCCCAGGGTACCGGCGTTATTGCCGGCGGCGCTGTCCGTGCCGTACTGGAGGTTGCCGGTATCAGCGATATCCGTACCAAGTGCCTGCGTTCCAACAACCCCTGCAACGTTGTTACCGCTACCTTTGAGGGCCTGAAGGCCCTGCGCACCGTAGAGGAAGTTGCGGCGGTCCGTGGTAAGGACGCAAAAGAAATTCTGGGTTAAGGAGGTAAGCGAATATGGAAAAGACCCTGAAGATCAAGCTGGTAAAGAGCCTGAACGGCCGGCTGGAGAAGCAGATCGCCACCGCTTACTCCCTGGGCCTCAAAAAGATCGGTCAGACCACCGAGCAGCCCGATAACGCGGCTACCCGTGGCAAGATCAAGACCATTATCCACCTCATTGAGGTAACTGAATAAGCGAGGAGGTGCAGCGAACATGAAACTGAATGAGCTTTCTCCGGCTGCCGGCAGCACCCATAAGGGCTACCGTGTAGGCCGCGGCGCTGGCTCCGGCAACGGCAAGACCGCCGGCAAGGGCCACAAGGGCCAGAACGCCCGCTCCGGCGGCGGTGTACGCCCCGGCTTTGAGGGCGGCCAGATGCCCCTGCAGAGACGAATCCCCAAGCGCGGATTCAAGAACATCTTTGCGACCAAGTACGCCAGCGTGAATGTAGAGGTCCTCTCCCGCTTTGAGGACGGCGCCGTGGTAGACGCCAAGGCACTGCAGGATGCAGGCATCGTAAAGAAGACCTATGACGGTGTAAAATTCCTGGGCCGCGGTGAGGTGACCAAGAAGCTGACCGTTAAAGCAGCCGCTTTCTCCGAAGGTGCTAAGAGCAAGATTGAGGCAGCCGGCGGAAAGGCAGAGGTGGTATAATGTTCCAGACATTACGGAACGCATGGAAAATTGAGGATCTCCGCAAGAAGCTCCTGTTTACCCTGCTGATTCTGGTAATCGTACGGCTTGGCTGCGCCATTCCCGTGCCGTTTCTGGATCCCAGCCGACTGCAGGAGATGCTGGACAGCACCCAGGGTAACCTGCTGGGTTACCTGAACCTGCTGACCGGTGGCGCCTTTGCCGAGGCGACCCTCTTTGCTCTGGGCGTATCACCCTATATTACGGCGTCCATTGTTATTCAGCTGCTTACTGTTGCCATTCCTGCCCTGGAGCGGATGGCAAAGGAAGGCCCTGAAGGACAGAAGAAGATCAAGAAGATCACCCGCTATTCCACCATTGGTCTGGCTATTCTGCAGGCGTACGCGTACTATACCCTGCTGCGCAGCAGCCAGTTCAATGCTGTGAAATACACCACCGGCGCTGCCGCGTGGATCAGCGGCATTGCCATTGTGCTGGCCTTTAGCGCCGGTGCCATGCTGGTAGTGTGGCTGGGCGAGCGCATTGATGAAAAGGGTATCGGCAACGGTATTTCCCTCATCCTGTTCGCAGGCATCGTGGCGCGCATCCCCACCCTCATCACCAGACTGATCACCTATATCCAGCTGGGCGAGTTCTATCCCCAGTACTATGTATGGGTACCGCTGGTTGTGATCCTCTTCATCGCGATGATCGCATTCATCGTGCTGATGAACGGCGCCGAGCGCCGTATCCCCGTACAGTATGCCAAGCGGATCGTGGGCCGGAAGCAGTACGGCGGCCAGAGCACCTACATGCCCATCAAGGTAAACATGAGCGGTGTTCTGCCCATCATCTTTGCTTCCACCTTCCTGGCGATCCCCGGTACCATTGTTGGCTTTGTAGATCCCAACGCGGAGGGCGGCTTTGCGAAGTTTATCTCCAATGTGTTCTCCACCAACAGCATCTGGTACGCTATTCTGTACTTTATTCTCATCATCCTGTTTAACTACTTCTATATCGCGATCCAGTACAATCCCATCGAGATGGCCAATAACATCCGCAAGAACAACGGCGCCATCCCCGGCATTCGTCCCGGAAAGCCTACCTCTGATTTCATCAGCCGTATCATTTCCAAGACGACCCTGACCGGTGCGCTGATGCTGGCGGTCATCGCCATCCTGCCCATCATCCTGGGCGCTGTGGCGAACATGAACATCTCCATGGGCGGTACCTCTATCATCATCGTGGTAGGCGTAGCACTGGATACGGCCCGCAGTCTGGAATCCCAGATGATGATGCGCCACTATAAGGGCTTCCTGGAATAAGCCCGATAAGAGGAAACAGAATCATGATGAAATTGATTATGTTTGGCCCTCCCGGAGCCGGCAAGGGCACCCAGGCGGATATCCTGTGCCGACGCTACGGGATCAAAAAGATCTCCACCGGAGACGCGCTGCGTGAAGTGATCCGCAGCGGCTCCGAGCTGGGAGAGCAGGT
>CALERQ010000017.1 GCA_937907305.1 uncultured Clostridia bacterium
AGGCAAAGACTCAATGTGGCTGTGAACGATTTGAAGATGCTTATTTGCAGCTTTCGGACGAGGAGGTGGACGCATAATGAAACGCTTTTTTACTTTTCTAAAAACGGAGCTGAAGCTCAGCCTGAGAGACATGAATATGCCGATCTTCGCCGTCATCATGCCGCTTGTGATCTTCATCATCCTTGGCATCATTTACGGCACAAAACTCGCCTATGACGGAGCAAGCTATACATTCATGGAACAGTCATTCGGAGCCGTCAGCGCGGTTGCCATTTGCGCGAGCGGACTTATGGGTTTGCCATTGGCCGTATCCGGTCTGCGAGAGATGAAGATTCTCAAGCGGCTGCGTGTCACGCCGGTCAGCCCTGTGTTTGTTCTTGGGGTTGAACTGTCCATGTATATCGTCTACTGTTCTGTATCCCTTGCGACACTGTCAGTTGCGGCGCTTTTGTGGGGCGTGCGGCTCCATGGTTCGCTTCTCGCTTTCCTTGGAAGTTGGGCACTTACTATGCTTTCAACTCTGTCCATTGGTATGCTGGCAGGCGGGGTGGCCAAAGACACCAAGCAGGCCAGCGTCATTGCCTCGATCCTCTATTTTCCCATGCTGATCTTTTCCGGCACAACACTCCCCATCGAGGTCATGCCAACGGCAATGCAGAAGATCGTCAGCGTTTTCCCGCTGACTCAGGGACTTACGATGATGAAAAATACATTTTTAGGTATCAGCACGGGAAGCATCCTGTTACCGATTGGTGTAATGATTGGCGTTACCACGCTTTGCACCATTCTCGCTATTCGTTTCTTCCGTTGGGAATAAGAGCCATATTAAAAAAGACGCCTATCTGGTGTCTTTTTTGGGCTAAATGAAAATGAGCAATTCCACGCGAAAACTAAGGCTTTTTGTATGTTCCTATTCCTACTTGACAATACCCTCTATCTGTGCTAAAATAAACTAACTAATAATAGTTAGTTTATTTTTATTGTTATAGGATGGTGAATAAATGCGGCAGGAAGATACCCGGCAAAAAATACTGGATAAAGCGCTGGAGCTCTTTGCGGCGCGGGGATACGATTCTGTCAGTGTGGGAGAAATTGCCCAAGCGGTGGGCATCAAAGCGCCCTCGCTTTACAATCACTTCCCTGGCAAGCGGGCTATTTTTGATGCCATCGTGGAATCCACCGCAGCACAGTATGAGGTCGATACTGATAAGATCAACATTCATGTGCAGAATGTGGCACAGGATATTCCCGTTTTCACCGAGATCACGGAGGATGCTCTTTTTGAAAAGGTGCGACAGATTTTCGAATACTCTCTCCACAATGAAGCCATCAGCCGCTTCCGCCGCATGATGGTCAGGGAACAGTTCCGCTCGCCGGAGCTGGCCGCGCTGTACTCCCGGCGCTATGTGGATCGCATTTTGGAGTACCATGCCGGCATTTTCCGTGCTCTTATTGCAGCCGGCGAGATACAGGCAGAGGAGCCCGATACCCTGGCGATGATGTATGTCGCCCCGGTATTAACACTCATAGGAGTGTGTGACCGCCAGCCGGAAAAAGAAAGTGAATGCCTGGAAAAACTCCGCCGGCATGTTCAACTCTTTTTCCGCATGGTCCACAGCCATACATCCTAAAAGCATAAGCCCTAAATTCCATAAATACCAAAGGAATCCAACAGCGCTGATCGTCAAACAGGTCAAATGCTGCGTTGTGCTTTCGGCAAAAGCGTACCCCGCCCAAAGGAAGTGAGCGATACATATGCCGCAGATGAACAAGGGCGGAAAATTTATTTTGGGGGAGTCGGTAATCCGCCCCAATGGACTGGTACATCTCCCGCCGCAAGCGATTGAGGAATACCGGATCGCTGCGGAAGAAAAGGCGTATCTGTTCACCGGAAGTAAAAGCACCGGCGGCTTTTGCATAACACGGCAGGAGCTGCTCCTGCCATCAAAGCTCGGACATATCTTAACCGAAACACCGGAGCTTTTGCACTATGAAGTCCCAGCTGGTACCTTCCTCCCCTACAAAGGGCGCGCCTATTGTTGGATCGAGATTTCGGAAACAGGAGCGATTCAACTCACAGAAAAAATGCTGAATTTTCTGCATCTGGAACCCGGATTGCGGCTTTTATCCATCCGCAGCAGCGATATCACCTTTACCATGGGTGCAAAAGGACCTCTGCTGGAACGGGCAGGACATTTCCAGGGAGAAATTCCTCTGTTCTAAAAAACAAAAGGAGCAAAAGCATATGAAAAAATCATTGATACAAAAGCTGGGACTGCTTGGCATCGTCAGTTTTCTATCCTACACAGCGGCGGTTCTTTTCTCTCCACTGGCCTATCCCGATTACAACTGGATGGCACAGGCTGTCAGCGACCTAAGTGCAGCAAATGCCCCTTCCCTGGGGCTCTGGAACCAACTGAGCGCCTTTTATAATGTGTGCGAGGTCGTCTGCGCTACCGTTGTCTGCATCGGCATACAGGGGCAGAAAACCCGCCTGCTGCGCACTGGTATTTATTTGTTTGCCATCATGGAGTGGATCTCGGCAGTCGGCTACCGGATGTTCCCTCTGAGCGACAGCGGCTACGCCGGCGCCTTTCAGGATATCATGCACATGGTGGTCACCGCCATCGTTGTTCTTCTATCCATCGTGTCGCTCAGTATTATTATCGCCGCCGGGGCAAAAAACAGGAGCTGCCGCTCCTATAGCCTATGCGCCGGTATCGCCCTTGGTATGATGCTCATTGGTGCCCTGGGCATGAAGCTTGTGCCTGCCGAATACTTCGGCATTGTGGAGCGGTTCAGCGTATTTGCGGCAACGGGTTTCAATGCGGCGCTGGGTATTCATCTGTTTTGTACGGGGCACCCTACGGAAAGCGAGGAATGAAGGCAATGGATAGCGTAAAAACCACCCTGATCCACGACCTGGCACCATCCCAGCCTTCCTTTCTTCTGCCGGAATCAAGCGGATACACTGTCATTGATGCCTACCATAAGGCGGCCTTTTGCCAGGGCTGCTTTGGGTGCTGGCTCAAATCCCCCGGCCAATGCGTAATAAAAGACAGTCTCCAAACGGTCAGTGCGGAAATTGGGTGCAGCCAGCAGGTCATCATTCTCTCCCGGTGCTGCTACGGTGGCTTCAGCCCTACCGTAAAGCGGGTATTGGATCGCTCCATCGCGGTCAGTCTGCCGTTTTTCACCTACCGCGGCGGGCGTATCCACCATCCCCTGCGCTACCGGGATCATCCCAAACTCTCTGTCTGCTTTTATGGCCCTGCCACGGAATTTGAACACCAGACAGCCGCGCAGGTGGCTCATGCCAATGGAGTGAATATGGGCTTTTCGGCAGTGCAGGTCTCCTTTGCGGAAAGCCCGGAGCAGATTGCGGAGGTGATAACTCCATGAAAGTCCTGATCCTGAACGCCAGTCCCAAGGCCAAGGGCAGCGCGTCGGCCTTTTATTCTTCCCTGCTGCGGCTGTTCCTACCAGGCTGTGAAGTGAAAACCTGTCCCCTCCGCGGCACAAGAGATCATGCCCTGGCCTTTTCACATCTTCCCTGGGCAGATGCTGTGGTCATCTCCTCTCCGCTTTATGTGGATGCCGCCCCGGCGCATATCGTTGACTTTTTAGAGCAGACGGAGCCGCTTTGCCGGGAACATTCCCTGCATTTCAGGCTCTATGCGCTCTCCAATTGCGGCTTTATTGAAGGTCACCAAAATGAACTGCACCTGCACATCTACGAAGCGTGGTGCCAGCGCACCGGCATCTCCTGGGGCGGCGGGCTTGGTCTTGGCGGCGGCGTCATCCTGCGCTGGATGTGCA
>CALERQ010000018.1 GCA_937907305.1 uncultured Clostridia bacterium
AATCTGCAAGGACTGCATTGACGGCGGCTTCACCTCCGTGATGATCGATGGCTCCAAGCTGAGCTTTGAAGAAAACATCGCCGTGACCCGCAAGGTAGTGGAATATGCCCACGACCACGGTGTTATGGTAGAGGGCGAGCTGGGCAAGCTGGCCGGCATTGAGGATGCGGTAAATGTAAGCGAGGCCGACGCCCAGTTCACCAATCCCGCTGAGGTCGAGGAATTTGTTTCCCGCACCGGGGTGGATTCCCTGGCCATCGCCATCGGTACCAGCCACGGCGCCTATAAGTTCAAGCCCGGCCAAAAGCCCCAGCTGCGCTTTGATATCCTGCAGCAGGTCAGCGACCGTCTGCCCGGCTTCCCCATCGTTCTGCACGGCGCTTCCTCTGTTATTCAGGCCGATGTAGAAACCGTCAACCGCTTTGGCGGCCAGATGCCTGATGCCATCGGCATCCCCGAGGAAATGCTGCGCCACGCCGCCGAAATGGCCGTCTGCAAGATCAATATTGATAGCGACCTGCGTCTGGCCATGACCGCCGCCATCCGTCAGCATATGTTCGAGCATCCCGATCATTTTGATCCCCGGCAGTATCTCACCCCGGCCCGCGATCACATTCGTGAGCTGGTCCGCCATAAGATGCACGATGTCCTGGGCTGCTCCGGCAAGGCGTAATTTCTCCCGTATATACCAAAAGATCCCTGCCACCTGGCAGGGATCTTTTTTCGTTCTATTATGCCACAGTCGTACCCGGGTAGTAGTGGTTCAGTATCTGGATGTAAGTCCAGCCCTGCCGGGCGTACAGCATACTGCCGGTTTGGCTCATCCCCACACCGTGGCCGTAGCCGTAGGTAGTAACGGTAAAAAGGCGGCTGTCCGCGTCATAGCTGATATCAAAGGCATGGCTGCGCAGACCCAGGATGCTCTCCCTTATCTTCCGTCCCGTGGTGGTGGCATTGCCCACCCGCACAGTGCCCACATATTTTCCATCGGTACGGGAAGTGATCTCCAGCCAGGTGGCTGGGTCATCATTGGCGGGGTCCAGGCTCGTCCCAAGGGCACTGTTCATCCTTTCAGCCATCTGCTCCGGGGTATAGGTGTAGTCCTTGGAAAAAGGCGACCAGCTGTAGGAATAGCCCTCCTCAATGGAAGAATCCACCGAAACAAGGTAGGGGTACTGGGTGGTGCCCCAAACGCTCTGGGCCGTGGTGGTCACGCCGCAGCTGATGGAAAAATAGGTGCAGTTGGCGTACTGGCCGTTATAATAAACCGCCTGACCCAGCACCTCTTTCACGCAGGCTTTTACCCGGTCGCCGGGCTCCACACTGCTAAGGCGCAGAGTAGGCGCGCGCCCCAGGTAGTCATTATAATACTTAATGTAGCTGTAAGAGGCCACCGCCATCGCCTTGGTGGATTCCCACTCGGTGGTATTGCCCACCTCATTCTGCACCACACGGCACAGGATCTCATAGGTATCGCCAACGACCGGGGTGCTGCCGTCAATGACACTGAGCGTACCGTAGCCGGTGGTATCGTTCCCGCTGGTGCCGCCGTTATCCGGCTCCGGCTCCGGTTCCGGTTCAGGGGTCGGGGCGGGAGTCGGCTCCGGCTCGGGGGTGGGAGCCGGCGTGGGCGTCGGCTCCGGGTCCTTTACGGTTCCGGCATTGCCGGAGTTGCCGGAATTTCCAGCGTTCCCGGAATTACCCGAACCATAGGAATTATTGGAATTGCCGCCAGTAGTGTCGTTCTTGTTCCCATTGCCGGTGGTGTCGTTTTTGTTGTCACCGGTCTGCCCGGAGGAATTCTCCGTTTTGGAGTCGGTCTTATCCCCGGATTTATCATCGGTCTTATTTTCAGTCTTGGAGTCAGTCTTATCCGGCTGCTTGTCCCCGGTCTGGGCAGGCATCTCCGAAATATCCTTTCCGTCCTCTTCCAGTACCTCGTTCTGCGGGATATGCTCCCAATCCGGCAGCAGGGCCTGTCCGCTTTGCACTGTGGGGTAGATGGGCAGATCCTCGGCACTGTTGGGGGTATTGCCGCAGGCGGCCAGCATCAAAAAGGCGGCAGCGGCAGCCAGCGCACGGCCGGTTTTCGGCGATATCGGCATGAAGAGCCCCTCCTTTCGGGCGGTTTTTGTAATAATCCGTCCCTATTATACAGAATAGAATTGATTTTGTCTACCGGTAGGATATGAACAGAGCGTGAAGAATGGGTGATGGTTCTTCCCCTGGGCATAAAAAAGAGGCGGAAGCTCACCACTTCCACCCCGCTTTTCTTATGTAGTTTACTTTTTACCGCCCAGCAGACCGGTAAGAACGCTTCCCAGCAGCTCCGCCGCGTCATCATTTTTGGCGGTGGATTTCTTCTTGGAAGAAGTGGTCTTCTTGGCGGAGGTCGTCTTCTTACCGCTTGTCGTCTTCTTACCGCTGGTCGTCTTCTTACCGCTTGTCGTCTTCTTGCCGGTAGAAGTCGTCTTTTTCCCGCTGGAAGTGGTTTTCTTCCCAGAGGAAGAGGTCTTTTTGCCGCTGGAGGAAGTCCCCAAGGCGCTGCCCAACAGGCTGCCGGCCAGGGAGCTCAGCACATCGGAGCTCTCGCTCTTTTTGCTGTTCTTTTTGCCGCTGCCGCCCAGGGCACTGGTCAGCAGACCACCCGCCAGGCTGGTCAGGATATCACCGCTGTCGCTCTTGCTGGACTTTCTATTGCTGCCGCCCAGCAGACTCCCCGCCAGCGAGATAAGGGTACTGCCGTCGTCCTCGTCATCATCCCCACCGCCCAGCAGGGAGGTCAGCAGCCCGCCGAGTCCGTCGCTTTGGGTCTTGGTCTTTTTCTTTTGGCTGCCCAGGGCTGCCAGCAGCAGCGGGGCCGCCATGGCCAGGATCTTGGAGGTATCCACCTTGCTGGCGCCGCTCTTTTTGGCAACAGCGTTCTGCACGGTCTCGGTTTCCCCGCCCAGAATCTTGGTCAGGATCTTGGCACCATCCTCGGTATCCACATTCTGCAAAAGGCTCGCCAGCCCTTTGCTGCTGGTGTGGTCATCCAGGGCCTTGGCCAGGCTGTTGGCCCCATCCTCGGTGGAGGCATTCTGCGCCATGGCACCCACCAAAGCCGGCAGCGCGTTGGCCAGAACATTCTGGGTATCCTTTTCACTGGCACCGGTCTGGCCCGCTATGGAGGAGATCACACTGCCGGAAAGCAGATCAGTCAAATTCATCTGTCAGCGCCCCTTTCCTTATGCCTGGTCCAGTGCACAGAAATCGCAGGGATCGGTACGGTTAGCCTCAAAAGCCTCCTCAATCGTCCCCTGATAGATGGTCGCGGAATTCTGCAGGGTGCGGCAATCGGGGTCAAGGTGATAGCTCTTGCCAAAGCGGGTCCAGTAGACGGAACCGGTGCCCACCGCCTGCTGGGCATCGGCCAGCTCCTCGGCGGAAACAGGATTAAAGTCGATGGAGAACAGCGAGGCCAGCACCAGGGCAATGGCCGCCACTACGGTCACGATCTTCTTGGTCTTGCCGTCCAGGTCCTTATTGGCCAGCAGCAGGATAACAATGGGCAGGAAGCAGATCACGGAGGCGATGAGCCCCATGTTGTTCCACAGGAAGAACTTCACGCTGCTCTGCTTGCTGGCGGGGTCCAGCCGGTTGGCTTTTTTCCACAGCTGGCTGCCGATGATCACCAGAATGAGATCGATAACCAGCGCGCCGATGAGCCAGTACATTTTCTGTTCTTCGGGGATGTACCAGGTCCCATTGAGCATCAGGATGGCGCATACTTCGGCGGCCAGGGCCAGCACCCACAGGATAACGGCGGCTACACGCTTGCCGGTGGCGCTTTTCTTATTGGCGGCGGTGACTACTGCGGGACGCTTGCCGGTTTTGCCGGTGGAAGCCTCCACAAACTCACGCTCGACCTTCTTTTTTTCTGCCAAATTGGGTCACTCCTTTTCTATCACAAAAAATCGGGCGAAATGCCGATTTCATTGTACCAAGGATGGGACAGATGCGCAAGGCCTTTTTTGTGGAGAAAGGACAACCGCCGGAGGCAGCCCCCGGCGGTATGGATCATTCTTCTTTGCGGCGCAGCAGCAGTACCGCCGCCAGAACCGCCGCGATGGCCGAAGCCGCGGCCGCCACCGCGATCACCTGCGGAGCGCCGGTGGCCGGGTTGGGCTGGGTGGTTACTTCCTCAGCGGGGCGGATGATCACAATGGTGCTGGGCGGATCGAGCTCGGGGTCAAGTTCAGGGCCCTTTTCGGTAAAGGTATAAGACTTCCCGGGCTGGATGACCACTTCGTTAACAGTGATGGCCGCATTAGTTCCGTTCTTAATGGTGCACCCATTGGCACGGACTGCCCCCGCTTTAGCGAGTTTCTCCATTTGTTCCGGGGGACCCGCCTGCTCTATGGTATAGGTTTCACCGCTCTTTGCATCACCAAGATAATCAAGTGCCGAATTGCTGAGATAAAGCCCATCGGGACCGGGAATGAGGAGCGTATCACTCGTGAAGCTATCCTTCAGCATAGCCTTGAGCTTCGCGCTGGCATCTCTTACCCCCGGCAAAATGAATTTGCCGTTGTCGTATTTACCGTAGTAGCATGAGTATTCTATGATTCCGCTTTGCGGCTCATTATTCACAATGGAAATGCTCGGTCTGCCGGCTAAATAATCTGGATTATTAGTATCCGGGGTAATAAATAGCTTGGCTCCCTTACCGATGATAGTGCTGTTGATTATCTCCAGCTTAGAGCTTGAAGCGTCCATGATAAAAGCATCATTACTCCCGGTCAGTTCCATTCTTGTGTCCTCGATGGTAGCACTATCACCCTCAAATTCACATATGCCGCCCCATGTAATATCGCAACCTTTTATATAATAGGCGGAACCAGCTTGTGCATCAATCAACCATTTTTTGCCTTTTGTTCCATCTGCTTCTGTTATCTTCACTCCTATCTATTTAACCACAGTTTTATTATTTGAAGTAATAACACTTTCACATTCTACTTTTATACCGCCAGTGGTTTTGTTATTCTGTATTGTGAAGGTTGCTCCGCCCTGTACGGAAAGCAGACTTTTCAAAGTCATCATACAGCCATTCAAATCCAGTGTAATTCCTGTTTTTTCCACTCTGATAGTTTTGTTCCCCTCCGATAACTCACAATTCTTCAAGAGGGTAATGGTGTCGCCATCAGTGGCGGCACCCAGTGCATCCCTTAGGGATGCATATTCTTTATCTTTGTTTATGTTTTTTGCCACATATTCATTCCCCTCCTCCGCCAGCACGGTAGTGGGCAGCAGCAAAATAACAAGCAGTAGGGCCAGGGTAAGGGCAAGCAGTTTTTTCATGGGGCGCACTCCTTTCTTTTGCGGGAAGCGGGTGGTCTCTTACACCTCTATGGTACCATTTACACGGCCCGGGGCGCAAGGGCGGATGCGGAGAATTTCATTGCGTAGGTTTGGCTAATTTGGCTGTACTTAAACAAAAAGAACGCCCGCGGCCTGCACTGGGCATAGCCGCGGGTGTGGGGATGGGGAAAGTTACTTGGCGGAATGACCGTTCTCGTAGCTCTCGATCATGCGCTTCACCATCTCGCCGCCGATGGAACCGGCCTGACGGGCGGTGATATCGCCGTTGTAGCCCTGCTTGAGGTTAACGCCTACGGTGTTGGCAGCTTCCTGCTTCATCTGGTTCAGTGCTTCCTTGGCTTTCTTGTTAGACATGGTTTATTCCTCTCTTTCTTAATTTGGCGTTTGCAATGTGTATTGTGTACCGCCCGCGCCGCCCTATGAGAGGAACTTTTCGCCAGAAGAAAAAAATAAACGCTGTTTTTTTGCGATAGGGCTTGACTTTTCCGCCGGAACCGTTATAATAATTCATGTTGCTATTGCCCGATTGTGTAAAGGTAGCACGACAGACTCTGACTCTGTTTGTCTGGGTTCGAATCCTAGTCGGGCAACCACAAAGACCCTCGCCGTTTAAGATAGCAGCGAGGGTTTTTCTAACGGGATGTGGCTCAGCTTGGTAGAGCGCTGCGTTCGGGACGCAGAGGTCGCAGGTTCAAATCCTGTCATCCCGACCAACAAAAAAGGACGCCTTTTGGCGTCCTTTTTTGTTGGTCGGCTGGGGAACGCAATCTTTATTGCAGATTTAATATCCCCTGCCCTATTTAAACGCGAAAGACAACCCTGACGGTTTTCTTTCACACTATCTTTCCCTCCGGATGGGACAGCTTGCGCAGATGCGCCCGGGTGCCTTTTTTGACCGGCAGGGAACGCAGACAATCAATTTATCTCAATAATTTCATAATCAGGTTCATCATACTCATCAAGCGGATAGTCGCCCGGGTTGGACATAAACAGAGTTTCCGCCCCTTCATGAGCACAGGAAATCATATAGTTGCCATACTCGATTGCTGCCTCCTCTGAATCAAACAGTTCGTCCTCTTCTTCAATAGAACCATCGGAATACTTCATCCGCAGCTTATACTTGGGGCCTTCTGTATTGGCACCAACATCCTGTTCGCGCTGGGACTCTCCCTCAGAACTGTCATCATCCTTAAGCGCAAGCACCGCAGCACCAACAGCGGCGGCAACAATGCCGACAATCCTAACTCCATTCTTTATCCGTTGAACATTTCTTTTCCAGCGCTTTTCACTACATGCCGGGCAGTACTTTTTCTTTTTTTCAGCGGCAAATTTCTCGCCACAGTCTCCACACACGCATTCAAAATAATCTCGTTCTTTATAATCTCGTTTTTTCTCCGTCATACCTCCACCTCCCGGCGGCTATATTCTACTATTTCTTCATTTTAATGTCAATCTAAGGCGTGCAAATCCTGGTTGACTTTTCCCCTCCCCCGCACTATACTATATCTAAAGCTGAACTCAGCTTTATCTTTTTCCAAAACGGAGGAAACACCCATGGATTACAGTATCGGACAGGTTTCCCGCATGACCGGCCTGCCGGTTTCCACCCTGCGCTACTACGATAAGGAGGGACTGTTCCCCGGTATGGAGCGCGCCTCCGGCATCCGCCGCTTTACCGAAGGTGAGCTGGAGCGTCTGAATGTCATCGAATGCCTGAAGTGCTCCGGGCTGGAGATCCGGGATATCCGACAATTTATGCAGTGGTGCACCCAGGGCAGCGCCACCTATCCCCAGCGGCAGGAGCTGTTCCAGCGGCAGCTGGCCACCGCCGAAGCCCAGATGCGCCGCATGGAAAAAACCATGGCCATGCTGCGCTTTAAGTGCTGGTACTATGAGCAGGCCATGCAGGATGGCAACGAGGAGCGTCTGCACG
>CALERQ010000019.1 GCA_937907305.1 uncultured Clostridia bacterium
GGCTCCAACGCCAACCCCGCCGAGGAACTCTCCGCTGCCATCGCCAAGGCGAAGGAGATCGCTGCGAGCGAGGGTCGCTACATCTCCGCTATCTGCTCTATCGTAGGTACCGAGGGTGACCCCCAGAACCTGACCGAGACCCGCAAGCAGCTGGAAGCTGCCGGCGCTATCGTCGTTCGCTCCAACGCTCAGTCCACCTATCTGGTACACCATATGCTGGATAAGCTGAATGGAGGTAAGTATTAATGCATCAGATCAATAAACTGTTCGGAGAAAAGCTCCACATGGTCAATATCGGCGTAGAGACCTTCTACCAGGATATGCTCTCTCAGAAAGAGGCGGGCACCCAGGATATCGAGGTCATCCATGTTGACTGGAAACCCATAGCCGGCGGCAACAAGAAACTGGCCGGTATGCTCGGTATGTTGAAGTAATTACCCACTCCCGCGCTGCGGGAAGGTGATTTTTCTAAATAATTTATTTAGGAGGAAAAAACAATGACATTGGGCGAGAAAATCAATGCCGCTAATGCCGAAGCCCTGAAGCGTATTCTGGGCGCTCAGCCTACCCTGATCGGCGTTGGCACTGCTGGCGAGGACATCCCCGGCATGACCAAAAAGACCATCCTGCACTCTGGCCCTCCCGTAACCTGGGAGAACATGTGCGACCCCACCAAGGGTGCTGTTATCGGCGCTCTCATCTATGAGGGTCTGGCCAAGACTCCCGAAGAGGCTGAGGCTCTGGCTGCTTCCGGCGAGATCACCTTCGATCCCTGCCATCATCACAATGCCGTAGGTCCCATGTGCGGTATCGTTTCCTACTCCATGCCCGTTTGGAAGGTTGTCAACAAGGCCTATGGCAACATGGCTTACTGCACCTTCAATGAGGGTCTGGGCAAGGTTCTGCGTTTCGGTGCTTATGATGAGTCCGTTATCACTCGTCTGCATTGGCTGCGCAATGAGTTCTATCCTGTCATCAAGGAAGCTCTGGAGATCCGTGGCGAGATCGACCTGAAGGTTCTCATCGCTCAGGAGCTGCAGATGGGCGACGACGGCCACAACCGTAACCGCGCTGGTACTTCCCTGCTGATCCGTGAGCTGGCTCCCGCCATCGTTAAGACTCACTTCGATCAGGATGTCAAGGTTCGTGCTCTCGAGTTCCTGAACTCCAACGACCACACCTGGCTGAACCTCACCATGCCCGCCTGCAAGTGCACCATGGATGCCATCGAGGGTATCGAGTACTGCTCCCTGGTTTACACTATGTGCCGCAATGGTACCGAGTTTGGTGTTCGCGTAGCCGGTCTGCCCGGTCAGTGGTTCCACTACACCTCCGAGAAGGTCGAGGGCCTCTACTTCCCCGGCTTCACCGAGGCTGACGCTAACCGCGATGTGGGCGATAGCTGCATCACCGAGACCACCGGCATCGGCGGTTTCTGCATGGCTGCTGCTCCCGCTATCGTTAAGTTCGTAGGCGGCACCGTTGCCGATTCCATCAAGTACTCCACCGAGATGTACGAGATTACCGAGGGTGAGGGCACTGCTTATCAGATCCCCGCTCTGGGCTTCCGCGGTTCCGCTACCGGTATCGATATCCGCAAGGTCATCGAGACTGGTATCCGCCCCGTTATCAACACCGGTATTGCTTGCAACCGTCGTGGTGTTGGTCAGGTCGGCGCTGGCGTTGTTCATCCTCCCATGGAGTGCTTTGAGCAGGCCATCGAGGCTTTCGTAGCCAAGTATGCTGAGGGCTGATCCTCTCACATAATTACTTAGTTGTTTTGGCGCCGGGAGAGGAACCCCCTCTCCCCCGCCCACAAACATAAACCAAATATTTAGGAGGAAAAACACTATGTCTAAGTGGTCTGATGTCAAGATTTATGATCTGTCTATCCCGATCGGCGTAAACTGCCCCCCCTGGCCCACCTACGAGCCCGTACAGATGAAGTTCTTTAAGCGCCTGTCTTCCAATGGCGCTAACGGCCAGATCCTCACCCACTCCAACCATGTTGGTACCCACCTGGATGGCCCTCTGCATTTCGATACTTCCGGCCGTACTGTTGATCAGCTCGAGCTGACCAAGCTGGTTCGTCCCGGCGTCGTTGTTGACCTGACCGATGCTCCCTGCTGCGAAGACTTCGGCATCTACACTCCCGAGATGATCGAGGAGCGCGTTGAAGTTCGTGAGGGCGATATCCTCATCATCAACACTGGTTATCATAAGTATGGTTGGGATTCCCCCGAGGCTGATGAGCAGCGCTACATGGTTCGTCATCCCGGTCCGTCCCTGAGCTTCGTTAAGTGGTGCCAGGATAAGAAGATCGCCTGGATCGGCGTAGACTGCGGTTCCGCTGACCATCCCATGAACACCAAGATCCGTGACTGGTGCCCCATGGATGCTGCTAAGTGCGACAAGTACATGCAGGAGAAGTATGGCAAGACCCTGCAGGAGATGTATCCCTGGCCCGAGCAGTATCAGGCCATGCACATCCAGCTGTTCTGCCAGCCCTATGAGTGCATTCACGCTGAGTGCCTGGGCGGCGACATCGATCAGCTCTCCAACAAGCGCTGCGTAATCGGCTGCTTCCCCTGGAGACTGGTTGGCGGCGAGTCCTGCATCTCTCGTATCGTAGCCTTCACCGGCTTCGAGGATGCCTGATTCTAACTGAATTAGTAGCCTGAATAAGGGGGCGGGGCGCCTGGCGCTTCGCCCCTTTTTCCTCCCTCACCCCCTCTCAAAGGAGTTCCCCGCTATGACGACACTTCTCATCCTTTCCGGGTTCTACATTATCTGGCTGGCTGCCCTGCTTACCGTGGCCTACACCCCCCGCCTGTTCCACAACTACACCTTGTTTAAGGCTATCAATAGTATCCTTTTTGTAGTTATCTCTGTTCTGGCCTGGCGCCACTCCGACATGAGTATGTTCGCCTATTGGCCGCTGCTTGCCGCGTTTTGCCTCGCCGCCTTCGGAGATATCGCCATCGGTGTCGCCAATAATCGCTATGGCCCTTCCGGTGCCTCTCATTCTGTTTCCGGTATGGCCGGGGTCGGCTTTTTCTCTATTGCTCATGTCTTCTACCTTTTGTTCTTCACCCAGTTCTGCCCCATGCAGTGGTACCACTTTATTCTGCCCATCATCGCCATGCTGGCCATGCTGCGCATCACACGGCATCCCTCCTTCCATTTCAGCCGGCACACCCGCCCCGCAGGGGTCTTCTATTACATGGTAGTCACCCTTATGTTCTCGGTCGGGCTCAATTTCGCCATCACCTGCATCACATGGTCGCCACTTTTCAGCATTCGCTGCCCCCTCAATGGCTGGGCACTGGGGGCCGGTGTTACCCTATTCCTCATTTCCGATCTCCTCATGCTTCCTCTCTACTTCTACACCCGCCGCAAGTGCCCCCGCTGGGTGCGCTTTGTCAATCTCACCACCTACTATATTGGACAGCTCCTGCTGGCACTCAGTCTCGTACTGTAAGCACGCATTCTTATATCTTCGGCTCCCTGCTAATGGGAGCCTTTTTCTTTTCTTCCCCACTTGGGGCGCCCGCTCCGCTTCCCCCTCGGGCCGATCCTCCGCTGCACTCCGGACGGCCCTCGCCCGCTCCGCGGGCGCCCCTCCCCTTTTTACATACCAAAAAAGAGTGCCCCTCATCGGGACACTCTCTTTTATTTAGGCTAATTGCGCAACTCTCAGAATTATTCCTCGATATCGATAACAACGCCGGAACCAACGGTACGGCCGCCCTCGCGGATAGCGAAGCGCAGACCCTTCTCGATGGCGATGGGGGTGATCAGCTCAACATCCATCTCAACATTATCACCAGGCATGCACATCTCTACACCCTCGGGCAGGGAGATAACGCCGGTAACATCGGTGGTACGGAAATAGAACTGAGGACGATAGTTGTTGAAGAAGGGGGTATGACGGCCGCCTTCAGACTGCTTCAGTACATAAACCTGGCCACGGAACTTGGTGTGGGGATGGATGGAGCCGGGTTTGCACAGTACCTGACCACGCTCAACCTCGGTTCTCTGGATACCACGCAGCAGAGCACCAATGTTATCGCCAGCCTCAGCATAGTCCAGCAGCTTGCGGAACATCTCAACGCCGGTAACTACGGTCTTGCGGGTGTCATGGATACCAACGATCTCAACTTCGTCGCCAACCTTAACCTGGCCACGCTCTACACGGCCGGTAACTACGGTGCCACGGCCGGTGATGGTGAATACATCCTCGATGGGCATCAGGAAGGGCAGGTCAGCCTTACGCTCGGGGGTGGGGATATAGTCATCAACAGCGTCCATCAGAGCCAGGATGGAAGCGTAAGCGGGATCGGAAGGATCCTTGCTGTCGCACTCCAGGGCCTGCAGAGCGGAGCCCTTGATTACGGGGATCTCGTCGCCGGGGAAATCGTAGCTGGAAAGCAGCTCGCGGATCTCCATCTCAACCAGCTCCAGCAGCTCCTCGTCGTCTACCTGGTCAACCTTGTTCATGTAAACTACGATGTAGGGAACGCCTACCTGACGGGCCAGCAGGATGTGCTCACGGGTCTGGGGCATGGGACCATCAGCAGAAGAAACTACCAGGATAGCGCCGTCCATCTGGGCAGCACCGGTGATCATGTTCTTAACATAGTCAGCATGTCCGGGGCAGTCAACGTGAGCGTAATGACGCTTATCTGTTTCATACTCAACGTGAGCGGTATTGATTGTAATACCACGCTCTCTCTCTTCAGGAGCCTTATCGATGTTTGCATAGTCCTCAAACTGTGCCTGACCCTTTAAAGAAAGATACTTTGTGATAGCAGCGGTAAGAGTGGTCTTACCATGGTCAACGTGACCGATTGTTCCAATGTTAACATGCGGCTTGGTGCGTTCGAATTTTGCCTTTGCCATTATAATTTCCTCCTTAGAATACTATATTTAGTATACAATTATAGTTTACCAAATATTAAATTAAATTTCAAGTATTATTTTGATTTAAAAATCAATCTTTCTTAGCTCTTGTAGAAATAATCTTTTCAGCTATGCTCTTCGGAACTTCCTTATAGCCGTCCGGTTCCATAACATACTGACCTCTTCCCTGTGTCTTCGAACGAAGGTCGGTTGCATAACCGAACATATCGCCGAGAGGTACGCGGGCATTGATCTGCTTAAGTCCGGATCTGTCCTCAAAGCCCTGAATCTCGCCGCGGCGTGAATTCAAGTCTCCGATAACATCGCCCATATATTCCTCAGGAACTATAACAGTTACCTTCATGATAGGCTCAAGCAATACGGGGTCTGCAATTCTGCAAGCCTCTTTGAAAGCCATAGAACCGGCAATCTTAAATGCCATTTCTGAAGAGTCAACCTCATGATAAGAACCGTCATAAAGAGTGACCTTAACATCAACTACGGGATAGCCTGCAAGCACGCCTGCCTGTAAAGCTCCCTGAATACCTGCGTCAACAGCGGGGATGAATTCCTTCGGAATTGTACCGCCTGTTACGGCGTTTACAAATTCATAGCCCTTACCGGTCTCGTTAGGCTCAACAATGATCTTAACATGACCGTACTGACCTGAACCGCCCGACTGACGCTTATACTTGGTTTCATGGTCAACCTTCTTGCGGATGCTCTCTTTATAAGCAACCTGAGGAGCGCCGACATTAGCCTCAACCTTAAACTCACGGAGAAGTCTGTCAACGATAATTTCAAGGTGAAGCTCGCCCATTCCGGCGATAATTGTCTGTCCTGTTTCCTCATCTGTATAGCACTTGAAGGTCGGATCTTCTTCTGCAAGCTTTGCAAGAGCAATGCCCATCTTTTCCTGACCTGCTTTTGTCTTAGGCTCGATAGCAACGCGGATAACAGGCTCAGGGAAGTTCATCGATTCAAGTATGATCGGGTGCTTCTCGTCGCACAAGGTATCGCCCGTGGTGGTGTTTTTAAGACCTACGGCAGCGGCAATATCGCCGGCGTAGCAGGTTTCAATATCCTCACGGTGGTTAGCGTGCATCTGAAGAATACGTCCCATACGCTCCTTGTTCTGCTTAACCGAGTTATAAACGCCGGCGCCTGCGTCAACAGTACCGGAGTAAACACGGAAGAAGCAAATCTTACCAACGAA
>CALERQ010000020.1 GCA_937907305.1 uncultured Clostridia bacterium
ACCCGCTTTTGCCTCCTTTTGGCGGTGCAAAAGGAGGCCCCCGCCGGGCAGGCGTGCAGATTATGCCTTTGCAAAAGGCTCCGCGACGCCGACAGGCGATCATCAACTTGGCCTAAAAATTCTTTTGCTCCTTTTTTCATAGAAAAGGAGGCCAAAATAAACTACAAACAAATTTCCCCAAAGGAGGCTATTAAAATGCCGGTCACAATAGAAACCAACGGCGATACCATGGTGGCGCGCCTGAGCGGCGAACTGGACCACCACCACACCCAAAAACTGCGGGAGGAGATCGACCGCAATGTGCAAAAGGAACACCCCGCCCGGCTGGCGCTGGATTTTGCCGGGGTGGAATTTATGGATTCCAGCGGAATAGGGCTGGTGCTGGGGCGCTACCGCCTGATGCAGGAAATGAACGGGAAGCTGGTGCTGCGGGCCATGCCGCCGCACATTCGCCGGGTGATGCGGGTGGCCGGGATAGCCAGCCTGGAGATAGAGGAGGAAAGCCGCGTATGAATAAGCCGAAAAACACCATGAAAGTCAGTTTTCCCAGCAGGGGCGCCAATGAGGGGCTGGCCCGGATGCTGGTCGCCGCCTTCATCACCGAGGCGGACCCCACCGTGGAGGAGCTGTGCGATATCAAAACAGCCGTTTCGGAGGCGGTGACCAACTGCATCGTCCACGCCTACCCGGACCGCATTGGGGAGATCTACATAGCTGCCAGCCTTTCGGAAAGCAATCTCATCACCATCAAGGTGCGGGACCATGGGTGCGGCATCGCCGATGTGCAAAAGGCGATGGAGCCGCTGTTTACCACCGGCGGCAGCGAACGGGCCGGGCTGGGCTTTGCGGTGATGCAGGAGCTGATGGATGAGGTGCGGGTCACCTCCCGCGCGGGGGGCGGCACCACCGTGCGCCTGCGCCGCCGGTTGAGCCAAAAAGCCCGGTAACAAGGGAGGACTGACCAAAATGCCTGTTACCGCCGAACCAAAACCGACTGCCATACAGGATACCAGCGTGGAAAACAACCTGGGGCTGGTGCACGCCTGCGCCCATCGCTTTAAGGGGCGGGGCATAGAATACGATGACCTGTACCAGGCCGGGTGCATGGGGCTGGTGAAGGCCTCCGCGGCCTTTGACGCGGGGCGCGGGGTGATGTTTTCCACCTATGCCGTGCCGGTCATCCTGGGGGAGATCCGCCGGCTGTTCCGGGATGGGGGCACCGTAAAGGTGAGCCGCAGCCTGAAGGAGCTGGGGCTGGCCGCCGGGCGCACCCGGGAGCTGCTGGGCAGCGAACTGGGCCGGGAGGCCACTGTGAACGAGGTGGCCGAGCGCATGGGCCGGGCTCCGGAGGATGTAGCCCAGGCCCTGGCCGCTACCACGCCGCCGCTTTCCCTGACGGGGGGCGAGGAGGATGGCAGCGGACAGATAGACCTGCCGGAGGAGGGCCCGGAGGAGCGGCTGAGCGACCTGCTTTCGCTGCAGCAGATGCTGGCCGGCCTGGAGGAGCGGGACCGGCAGCTGATCTTTCTGCGGTACTACCGCGGCAAGACCCAGACTGAGGTGGCCCGCCGCCTGGGAATGACGCAGGTGCAGGTCTCCCGGCGGGAAAAGCGCATTCTCCAAACCATGCGCCAGCAGCTCCTTGACTGAGCCTTCGTAAGGCGCAGAGGCGGGCCGCAGGGGGCCGTCCGGAGGACGGTTCCGCAGCGAAGCTGCGGCGCCCGCCGCAGGCGGGCGGGCCTGCGGCCCGTACCTGCGCCTTGCAGGGATTCTGCCCTATCACGGCCAAAGCAGGGGTTTGTCATACAGACCATCCTGCCCAGGATATGACGCTGTGTCATATTTCATCCTGGTTTATCGCACCAAATTTTTAGTTGCGCAACAAGCTGCTCCCGGCAGGGGTTATCCCCCCGCTGGGGGCTTGTTTCATCGTTATTGGTCATGCCGGGTACTCTGCACCGCCAAAATTCCACAAGAGATCGGCTGGATATGACACTTCGTCATAATTTATTCCGTAAAAAATCCCGGCAGGTTCGTGCCCGCCGGGAGTTCATTTTGCTGTTATCGGTTATGCTGTGTATTTCGCGTCGCCGAAGTCCCACAGGCCCTGGGCAGCGCAGGTGATGCCGGAAAGGGAGGCGTGGCAGTACAGTGGGGTCTTGCCCGCACCCTGCGGCAGCAGCACCGCCTCTTCGGCCAGCAGCTGCATGGCGCCCTTCACCAATCCGATTCGGGTGGATTCTTCGGTTTCTGTGTCGATTTTTGACAACATTTCGTCAAATTCTTCGCTATTATACTTAGCGTAGTTGCTTTCACTCTCACTGGCGAACCAATGGAGCAGCACTGCCTCATCCGGGTAGTCCAGGCTCACCGCCAGGTACAGCAGGTCGTATTCCCCGGCAGCGCGGGCAGCCTTGTAGTCCTCATAATCCAGGGCGTTTACGGTCAGGTTCGTGGCCTTGGTCAGTGTTTCGGGGACCGCCGGGGTGTCCTTCAGGGTCAGCAGGGTCATGCTCTCCGGCAGGGTACCGGTCCCCTCTTCCCCAGCCAGCAGACGCTTTACGGCCAGGCGGGTCTCCGCTTCGGACAGTTTTTCGGTGTTCAGCACATAATAACCTGTCACGCCATTGCTGCCTGTCACCGGGGTAGTGGCATCCCCGGCATAGCCAAAGGTCGCCTGCAGGGTGCCATCGGCGGCCAGAGCCTCCAGCGCGGCCATATCGCCGCAGTAGTATTTCAGGGTAAGGCCGGCGGCGGGTTTCTCCCCGCGGTAGCCGGCATTGGGCTTCAGGGTCATCACATTCTCGCTGATGCCCTCCAGCGCGCAGCGGCCGTTATAGGCCAGCTCGCCCTCCTTGACGGGCCAGAACGCCGGAGCCGCCAGCATGTGGGCAAAGCCGGAATAATCGCCCTCCAGTGTCACCACCAGCTTGCCGTCCTCAGTGGCTTCCAGGCCCAGCTCGCTTTCCTCATTCTCGTAATCCTTGGCGCCCAGGATCACATCAAAGAGATACCGGCAGGGACTATCCACCGCGCCGCTGATGACGCGGGTCCAGGCGGTGATAAAGTCCTCGGCCTTTACAGGGGTGCCGTCGCTCCAGCAGGCGTCCTCCCGCAGGGTAAAGGTATACACCGGACGCTTGGCGGCGTCATCAGTGGCGGAGATCTCCCAGCTTTCGGCCGCGGCGCCCACCGCCTGGCCGTTTTCATCCACGGCGGTCAGGCCCTGGTACAGCATGCCCAGCACGGCGCGGGCCGCCAGGCTGCCATCGTACAGGGCCGGGTCGGTATTGGCCGGCTGGCCCGGCACACCGATGGCCACCACGCCGGTATCGCTTACCGTGCCGGCCAGATATTCCTTTTTGCCGCCGCAGCCCGCCATGGTAAGCACCAGGGTGAGGGCCAGCAGCAGCGCTGCTGTTTTCTTCATCGTTCGTCCTCCGTATTGGGGTAGATTTCTTCCCCAGTATACCGCATTTTGCGGCATTTGAAAAGGGGTTGCGGCCCCTTCTTGCCCTGCGGGAACATTTTTCCTGCCCTGTCATAAATAATTCCAGCCGCGGAAAGCGCCAAATCCATTTACGATTCTATTACAAAACGCCTAATTCGTTGCTTTTATCCTCATTCGGCGCTATAATTATCTGATAGATAGACTGCCGGTTTGCGCTCATCCGGGGGGTGGCTTTTCCTCCTCCCTCCGCGGGCCCGCGCAGAAACCGGGCGGCGGGCGCAGCCCGTTCCGGCGAAGCCGGAACAAAGCAGGCTTCGCCTGCTTTCGTCGCCTGCGGCGACGGGGCTGCGCCCGTCCCCTCCCCGCTGGCTTTCCCCCTGCAGGTTCCCTGCAGCTGCCCCGGATCTGTACCGGCCCATCCCCCATCCCCCAAAGGAGGCCCCATTTTTGGAATGTTACCTGGATAACAGCGCTACCACCGCTGTTTCGCCGCCGGTGGCCGCGCTGGCCCTGCGCATGATGACCGAAGAATACGGCAATCCTTCCTCACTGCACCGCCGCGGCTTTTTGGCGGAACGCGCCATGACCGAGGCCCGCGGGCAGGTGGCCGGTGTGCTGCGCTGCCGCCCGGAGGAGATCATCTTTACCTCCGGCGGGACCGAAAGCAACAACATTGCGCTGCTGGGGGTCGCCCACGCCCTGCGCCGCCGGGGCAGCCGCATCGTCACCACGGCGGTGGAGCACCACTCCATCCTGGCTATCTGCAAGGCGCTGGAGGCTGAGGGCTTTGAGGTGGTCATTGTGCCGCCCGATGAAAGCGGGCACATCACCCCGGAGGCGATGGCCGCCGCCTGCAATGAAAAGACCATTCTGGCCTCCTGCATGATGGTGAACAGCGAAACCGGCGCCATCCACGATATCCCCGCCATTGCCGCGGCCTGCCGCCGCAAAAACCCGAATATCGTTTTCCACAGCGACTGTGTGCAGGCCTTCTGCCGCCTGCCTATCGAACCGGCCAAGTGGGGCGTACAGCTCATCAGCGTCAGCGGGCACAAGATCCACGCCCCCAAGGGCACCGGCGCTCTCTACATCGCCAAGGGCACCCGGCTGCTGCCGCCCCTTTATGGCTCCGGGCAGGAAAGAGGCCTGCGCCCCGGCACCGAGAATGTCCCCGGCATAGCCGCCATGGGACTGGCCGCCCAGCTGATGAACGCCCGCCGTGCGGAGAATTTTGCGCATTTTACCGCGCTGCGGCAGCAAATGATTACAAAATTATCACAATCGCCGGCCGTCCGCATCAATTCCCCCGCTGATGCCGCACCTTACATTGTCAACTGTTCGGTGCAGGGCATCCGCAGCGAGGTCATGATCCACTATCTGGAGCAGTTCGGCATCTATGTTTCCAGCGGCAGCGCCTGTGCCAAGGGAGAGCGCAGCCATGTGCTTTCCGCCATGGGACTTTCCAATGACCGCATTGATTCCGCCGTGCGGGTGAGTATGACCGATACCACCACCCCGGAAGAGATCGATGCGTTCTGCCGCCGCCTGCTGGAAGGCGAAGCCACCCTGACCAAACGAAGATAAGGAGTTTTTCCCTGCATGAAAGAGATCATTCTGCTGAAGAGCGGTGAGATCGCCCTGAAGGGCCTCAACCGCAGCACCTTTGAAGATATCATGGCCAAAAACGCCCGCCGCCGCCTGCAGCCGCTGGGGGAGTTCAAGATCTGGCACGCCCAGTCCACCACCTATGTGCAGCCCCTGACCGAGGGCGTGGATATGGATGAGGCGGTGCGCCGCCTGCAGACGGTATTCGGCATTGTGGCCGTGACCAAGAGCTGCGTGGTGGAAAAGGACTTTTCGGTCATCTGCCCCGCCGCCGCGGAATACTTTGCCGAACAGCTTACCGCCGCCCGCACCTTTAAGGTGGAGGCCAAGCGCAGCGATAAGGCCTTCCCGATGAAAAGCCCGGAGATCAGCCGGGAGCTGGGCGGGTACCTGCTCTCCCGCTTCCATCACCTCAAGGTAAAGGTGGAGCAGCCTGAGATCACTATTACCGTGGAGATTCGGGAGCAGGGCGCCTATATTCACGCCGATCAGCTGCCCGGCGCGGGCGGCATCCCCGTGGGGACCGGCGGGCGGGCCATGCTGCTGCTCTCTGGCGGTATCGATAGCCCGGTGGCCGGCTACATGATGGCCAAGCGCGGCCTGGAGATCGCGGCGGTGCATTTTGCCTCTCCCCCCTACACCAGCGACCGCGCCCGGCAGAAGGTGCTGGACCTGGCCCAGGAGCTGACCCCCTATACCGGCCGCATCCGGCTGTTTGTGGTACCGTTCACCAAATTGCAGGAGCTGCTGCGGGAGCGCTGCCCGGAGGACTACTTCACCATCCTGATGCGCCGCTACATGATGCGGGTGGCGGAGCGAATCGCCCTGCGGGAGGACTGCGGCGCGCTCATCACCGGCGAGAGCCTGGGACAGGTGGCCAGCCAGACCATGCAGGCCATCGGCTGCACCGACCTGGCCTGTAAGTTGCCGGTACTGCGTCCCTGCATCGGCATGGATAAGGAGGAGATCGTGCGCATCAGCCGCAAGATCGAGACCTTTGAAACCTCCATCCTGCCCTATGAGGACTGCTGCACCGTATTTACCCCCCGCCACCCCAAGACCAAGCCCACCGTAGCCGCCGTGGAGGCCATCGAGGCTGAAATGGCCATCCCGGAGGAGCTGGTGGCCGAGGCCGCCGAGCAGGCGGAGCTTAATATCATCCGCTATTAAATTTACAAATGACTGCAAGGGGCAGGCACGGGGCGCAGCCCCCGGCGGCGAAGCCGCCGCTGCGGCCGAAGGCCGCAGAAAAAATATTTTCCATCCGACAAAATTCACAGCTTATTCGTATTCTATTTGCAGCCGCGAAAAAAATCTGCGGTATGCTAATTTTAACTAATCGTACCCATACATAGGAGGGGAACACCGTCCCATGAAGATCACTATTCTTGCCGTCGGCAGCGAAGCGCAGTATCAGCCCACCTTTGATACCGCCTACCAGTATCTTAAAAAAGAAACCGCCGCCTTTTCGGCGGAGCTTTCCTATGCCATCTGCCGCCCGGATGCCGCCGAGCTGTTTACGGCCCTGCGCGGCGCCATGGGCCAAAGCGAAGCGGTCGTACTGCTGCTTTCGCCGGAGCCTGCCGCCGTTTCCACAGCGCTGCGGGTAATCTGCGGCGGGCTGGAGCGCACCGCCCAAACCGATGCCGCCCTGCAAAAGCAGCTGGAGGCCCGCGCCGCCCGCATGGGCCTTACCCTGGGGTACGAGCAGCTGGCGGATTTCGCCTCCTGTCCCACCGGGGCCACCCCGCTGCCCAATGCGCAGGGTCTGGTGCAGGGCTATGCCATCGCCGCGCGCCGGCAGCTGCTAATGGCGCTGCCCGCCCTGCCGGGAGAGCTTTCCGCCCTTTATCCCTCCGCGGTGCGTCCCCTGCTGGGCAAGCTGGCGGGACTCGCGGTCAGCTACGCCACCGTGCGGGTGCTGGAGCTGGACCAGTTCTCGGTCCCGCAGGAGATCACCCGCCTGAGCCAGAATCCCCACCTCAAGCTCACCTCCCGCCATCAGTGCGGTGATTATACCATCTTTGTGGAGGCCGCCGGCGCCACCCAGCAGGAGGCCGAGGAATATCTGCAGCGGGCCATTACCCACATGCAGCAGACCTTCGGCATCTACCTGTACTGCATCGGGGATCGTCCCCTCCCCCAGATCGCCGTGGACGGCATGACCCGCCATGGGCTCACCCTTTCCACCGCGGAATGGGGCACCGGCGACCTGCTGCGGGAACAGCTCTCCGCCGTCATCGGCGCGGGCAGCTGCTACCGTGCCTCCTACAATGACACCCACATCGGCACCGAGCTGGAGCTCCCCCGCCGGGTGCTGCAGGACCCCGCCGAAAACGCCGCGCTCATCGCCGGGCTGCTGGCCCAGCAGAGCCGCCGCGCCGGGCACACCGCCCTGGGGCTGGGCCTTTACTGCCAGCCGGAAAGCGGCCAGCTGCATGTGGCCCTGGCCGATAAAAACCGCATCTGGAACCGCCGGCTCTCGGTCACCGAGCTCCGCCGGGAGGACACCCCGCAGATCGCCGTATGGCAGGCTCTGAATGTCCTGCGGCTGTATACCGCGCAGTATCCCAAGCAGCTCCCCGGCGGCATAGAGCCCGCCGAGCTGGATAAGCGTGCCGGGATCGGCTCGCTCTTTGCCCGCCCCGCGGCCAAAGCCCCCAAATCCCCCGCAAATACTTCCGGAAAGGAACCGAAAGCCTCTATGGAAAAGAAAATCCGCACCAAAGCCCGCACCGCCGCGGCCGAACCCGCCGCCGAAGCCGTAAAGGGCACCAACCTCATCCAGCGCATCAAGATGAGGTCCATCACCAAGAATGATAAGATCCGCATCATTCTGCTGGCGGTCTGCATCATCGTGTTCCTGGCCTCCGGCATCTATATCATCAATAACAAGCTCCAGTCCATCAAGAACAAGAACCTTTCCGATGAGCTGGCCAGCCTGTACGATCCCGACGGCACCACCGATATCTCGGTGGATGGCTACCCCAAGGATTACATCCACGGCTTTGAGGCGCTGTACCAGCGCAACCCCGATATCGCCGGCTGGGTCAAGATCCCGGATACCAAGCTGGACTACGCCGTGGTGCAGGCCGAGGATAACGATAAATACCACCGGGCGGATATCGACGGCAAGTACAATGACTGGGGCATCCCCTATGTCGATTTCCGTGTCGATCAATCCAAGCCATCCTACAATACCGTCATTTACGGCCACAATATGGGCGATGGCACCATGTTCGGCTACCTGCAGGCCTACAAAAAGCTCAGCTACTACCAGCAGCACCCGCTCATCAGCTACAACAGCGTCTACCGCAAGGATATGTATAAGATCTTTGCCGTGGTGGTGTGCAAGGCCGATGACCCCGATTTCGATTATCACAATTTCATCGACAGCGATGATGACGCCGCCAAGAACGAGTACATCGAAAAGATCATGGAGCGCTCCATCATCAAGACCACCGTGGATGTGAAGGCCAGCGACCGCCTGCTCACCCTTTCCACCTGCGATTACACCTTCCGTGACCCCGATACCAATAAGCTCATCGCCCGCCTGGTCATCTTTTCCCGCGCGGTGCGGGATGGCGAAAGCGAGACCGTCAATGTGAATGCCGCCTCCCTGAATCCCAACCCGCTGATGCCCAAGCAGTGGTACGAGTACATCAAGAAGCAGCAGGAAAAGAAGGCTGCCGAGGAGCTGGAGAAGGAGCAGAAGGCCTACATCGAGCTGTGGCTCACCGAAGAGGAGATCGCCGCGGCCTCCAATATGACCACCGCCGAGCTTTACGAGAAAGCCCAGGAGCGCGCGGCCCAGGCCGAACGCTGCATGACAGCCGAGGAGCTGGCCGAAGGCCTTACCCCCAAGCAGATCAAGGAACGCATCGAGTACCGTCAGAAGCTCTTCGCCATGCTGCTGACCCAGGATGAGACCGACGGCAACACCGCCAGTAAAAAGCTCGCCCTCTGCCAGGAGCGTCTGGATATCCTGCAGCAGGAAGTGACCATCAATGGTGAAAAGAAACCGCTGTTCGATGATAACACCCTCTTTGCCAGCAAGTGGAGCCAGCTGCAGAGCCGCTACGAGCTGCTTGCCAAGCAGAAGGACTGGAAGACCTACCTTTCCATCGCCGATGTTCAGAATCTGAATATCTCCGGCGATACCCTGAAGAACACCCTGACCGCCAACCAGCAGAAGGCCCAGAAGTACCTCACCCCCGAGCAGATCGGCCAGTACAATAACTGGAATGATCTTTCCGCCGCCATTGCCAAGGCCGAGGCCACCCGCAAGGCGCTGGAGGCCGAGGGCCTGAAGGCCGGCCTGACCCAGGCGGAGATGGATAAGATGAGTATTTCCGAGCTGCAAAAGGCTGTGGATAAGGCCAAGAACAAGGCCGAGATCGATAAGACCATCGAGGCCATCAAGGTGCTCAATCCCAATGCCACCGGCTCCAACGGCGCGGCCCTTACCGATATGACCCTGGATGACCTCAAGGCGCTGCTCTCTGCCCTCCAGCAGGAGCGCGCCACCCTGGAGGCTTCCGCCAAGGCCGCCGGCATGACCGCCGATGAGATCAAGAAGTACCCCAGCAATTCGGCGCTCCAGCAGGCCATCAATGAGAAGCAGAAGGCCCAGCGCGATGCCCTTATCAAGGAGATCCTCGCGATGGAGGGCCACCCCTCTGAAAGTGAGCTGCAGGGCAAGACCCTCGATGAGCTGAAGGCCATTAAGGCCCAGCTCACCGAGCAGGCCGCCCAACGCACAGCGCTCATCAATGATATCAAGGCACTGGCCGCCGAACTGGGCGAGAGCGTGGATGATGCCACCCTGAAAGGCATGACCTACGATCAGCTCGTTGCCAAGAAGCAGGAGCTGCAAAACAAGAAGACCGAAAATGACAATAAGAAGCTGGAAGAACAGCGTCAGGCCAATCTCGCCGCGATCGCCAAACTTGATCCCGATGCCGCCGCCGACCTGAAGGACGCCGATGCCAATACCGTCAGCGCCAAGCTGAACCTGGTAAACAGCACCCGTTCCTCTTTGGAGGCCACCGCTTCCGGTCTCGGTATCAATGCAGCCGATTATCCCACCAATGCCGCACTGGAACAGGCCATTAAGGATAAACAGGCCCAGCAGTCCTCCTCCGGCACCGATACCCCCAATCCCGCTTCCGAATCCGGCGAAACCCAGACCCCCTGAAGCAGCATCCCACCGGGCGCTCCCACCGCATAACGGGAGGTGAAAGGGCCATAATGGCACCTGTTCCCATATACATAGCCTCACCCCCCGACCGGGCTTTCCGGCCGGGGGCTTTTTTATCCTCGCCGATCTGTGCAGGGCGCAGAGCCGGGCCGCAGGCCGCCCGCCCTATTCGGGCGGGCAAACGGACCTCCGGTCCGTTTCGGCGGCTCCGCCGCCGGGCCTGCGGCCCCGGACCAGCCCCTGCCCCGCACTAAAAAAGAGCCCCCGCAGGGGCCCTTTCTTTTATGTTATTGTCCGCTTACGGCTCGTCCAGCAGGTCGCCGAACTTGATGCCCTCCAGCTTCTCGCGCACCAGCTCGGAAATATCCGCGTAGATGCGGCTGAATTTGCACACCATGCAGGCCTGCCGGTTGCGGTTGCAGGTGTAGTCGTCCTCATTCAGGCACCGGCTGATGGCATACGGGCCCTCCACCTGCTCTATCACCTCGTACAGCGAGATCTCCTTCGGGTCCTTGGCCAGCTCGTAGCCGCCGCCGGCCCCTTTGTAGCTTCTCACCAGCTCGCCCGCCACCAGCTTCCGCAGAATCTTCAGCGAAAACCGCAGCGTCACGCCGGTCTGCTCGGCGATGGCCGCCGCTTCCATCCGCCCGCCGTTCTGCGCCAGGCAGTATACGATCCGAACCGCGTAATCGGATTCCAGCGTAATATGCACCGTTCTCCCTCCCCTTATTCCAGGAAATCCTTGAGCTTTTTGCTGCGGCTGGGGTGACGCAGCTTGCGCAGGGCCTTGGCCTCTATCTGCCGGATGCGTTCCCTGGTCACATTAAATTCCTTGCCCACTTCCTCCAGCGTGCGGCTGCGGCCGTCCTCCAGGCCAAAGCGCAGGCGCAGCACCTTCTCCTCACGCGGGGTCAGGGTGGAAAGCACCTCGGCCAGCTGTTCCTTCAGCATGGTGTGGCTGGCCACATCGCTGGGGGCGGGGGCGTCCTCATCGGGGATGAAATCCCCCAGGTGGCTGTCCTCCTCCTCACCGATAGGCGTTTCGAGGGAAACCGGCTCCTGCGCCACCCGCATGATCTCCCGGACCTTCTCCACCGGCATCTCCAGCTTTTCAGCGATCTGCTCATTGGTGGGCTCGTGACCGTTTTCGTGCAGCAGCTGGCTGTTCACCTTTTTCACCTTGTTGATGGTCTCCACCATATGCACCGGGATGCGGATGGTACGGGCCTGATCGGCAATGGCGCGGGTAATGGCCTGCCGGATCCACCATGTGGCGTAGGTGGAAAACTTAAAGCCCTTGGTGTGGTCGAATTTTTCCACCGCCTTGATAAGACCCAGGTTGCCCTCCTGGATGAGATCCAGGAACTGCATGCCGCGGCCCACATACCGCTTGGCAATGGACACCACCAGGCGCAGGTTGGCCTCAGAAAGGCGCTTCTTGGCGGCCACATCGCCCTCCGACATCCGAATGGCCAGCTCGACCTCCTCCTCGGCGGAAAGCAGCGGCACCCGGCCGATCTCCTTGAGGTACACCTTTACCGGGTCATCGATGCTGATGCCGTCGGCGCTCAGCACGCTCTCCAGCTCCTCATTGCTGGCCGGGGCTATGCTCTCGCCGCCGTCGTCCTCCACTATCTCGATATTGTACGCCTCGAAGGTATCGTACAGCTTGTCCACCTGTTCCACATCGTAGTCCAGCTCCTCCAGCGCGTCGCTGATCTCCTTGGTGGTCAGGCGGCCCTTCTGCTTGCCGCTTTCCAGCAGTTCCTTGAGTACCTGTTTTTTATCCTGTGTCGCCATCTGTTGCTCCTCCTTATGGGGAAAGCTCCCCTTCGTTACTGATCCTGGTTGGTCTGCGCGGGGCCTGGTGCGTCCCCGCCCGTCGTCGCGGGCCGCGCTTCCTATCGGGCCGCTATTCCTGCGGAATAGACGACCCCTCATCGCTCCACCGCTCCTTCTCCCCCAGCAGGCCCATGGCCCGTTGGGGATTTTCACACCGGCTCCGCCGGGACCGGGCGGCTTCGCCGCCTTGCCTGCCTGCGGCGGACTGCCCTGCGGGCCGTCCCATCCGCAAACTATCCCGCCGCCAGCGCCGCAAATTCGCGTTCTGCGGGCTTTTTCCTTCCCGGCGATGTGATCACCCCGGAAAAGCGCCGTCTCCTTGTTCTGCGCCATTTTTGGTGCTTCTATTCCTTTCTCCGGTTTTTCTCCCGGTTCAGGTTCTCTATGTACTGCCGCAGCGCCTCGCCGGAAAGCTGTCCCAGCTCGTCCTTGCTCATCCGGGCCGCGTAGTCCCGCAGACATTTCAGGCAGTCCTCGGCTTCCTCATCGGTCACCGGCGGGGCGCCCGGCAGCTGCCATTTGGCCAGCCGGTCCACCGCCTGCGGGGAGAGGTTCTCTCCCAGGGCGCCAATGTCCAGCTCCTGCCCGGAAAGCCCCCGCTGCAATAGCACCCGGTACATTGTCCGGTCGTTCCCGCTTAGGAAGTACCCCTCCGGCAGTCGGTCCCGCAGCGCTTCGGCCCGGTCTGGGTTGCGCAGCAGGTACCGCAGCAGCCGTTCAGCGGCCTTCATCTCCCGGGGGTGCTGCCGGAGCAGCAGCTCATCCTCCCGGTCCTTGCCGCTGTCCTCCCGGATCGGCGGGGCGATGAGATCCCGCTCCTCCTTTTTGCGGTCGCGGTAGTCCCGGCGCTTCTGCTCCCGGGCGATCTGCCCGGCCACGGCGGCCTTATCCACCTCCAGCTCCCGGCACACCTTGCTCAGGTACACCTCCCGCTCGATGGGACTGGGCAGCCCGGCCATCAGCGCCGCGAACTGCTTCAGGAACGAAACCTTGCCTTCGGCGGTGGTCACATCGTTTTCCTGCCGCAGCCGGTTGATGGCAAAATCGGTCGCGGAGCTGCTCCCCTCGATGAGCTGGGCAAAGCGTTCCGCCCCGAATTTCTTGATAAACTCATCGGGGTCCTTGGCATCCGGGATGGAAAGCACCCGGATCTTCACCCCCGCCGCCTCCAGCAGGCCGGTGGCCCGCCGGGTGGCTGCCTGGCCGGGGGCGTCGCTGTCGTAGCTCAGCACCACTTCCCCGGTATACTGCGCGATGAGCCGGCTCTGTTCCTCCGTCAGGGCGGTGCCCAGGGTGGCCACCGCGTTGGTAAAGCCCGCCTGGTGCATCGAAACCACATCCATGTACCCCTCGCACAGGATCAGCTCCTTGCGGTCGCTGCCCTTGGCAAAATTGAGCGCAAAGAGGTTCCGGCTTTTTTTGAATACCGGGGTATCGCTGCTGTTGAGGTACTTGGGGCCCTTTTCTCCCAAATTTCGACCGCCAAAGGCGATAACATTCCCCCGCAGATCGATGATGGGGAAAATGGCCCGGTTGCGGAAAATATCATAGAGCCCGCCGCGCTGGCCCTCATTGGCCAGGTGGGCCGCCAGCAGCTCCTCCTTGGTGTAGCCCAGCTTTTTCATGGCGTCGGTCAGGCCGTTCCAGCCCTCGCTGGCGTAGCCGATGCCAAAATGGGTGATGGTCGCCTTGGTCAGTCCCCGCCCGATGAGATACGCCCGGCCGGACCGGCCCGCCTCGCTCATCAGGTTGCGGTGGAAGTAGCGCGCGGCATCCCGGTTCAGCTCCAATATCCGTTTTCTCAGCCGGGCGGAGCGGTCATCCCCCGCCTCCTCCGGCACCTGCATCCCGGCCCGCTGGGCCAAAAAGCGGATGGACTCCATGTAGTCCAGGTTCTCTATCCGCCGGATGAAGCTGATGACATCCCCGCCTGCCCCACAGCCAAAGCAGTAGAAGGACTGATTTTCCGGGTAGACGGTAAAGGAGGGCGATTTTTCGCTGTGGAAGGGGCACAGCCCGGAAAGGGTCCGCCCCCGCCGCCGCAGGTTCACATAGCTGCCTATGATCTGCTCGATATCGCTGCGGTATTTCAGCTCCTGTAAAAATTGATCCGGGATCACAGCGGTCCCTCCTTTCTCTTTTTGGTGGATTTTTGTTATGGCCTGTTCTCGCCTGCCGGCGGGGCCTGATTTGTGGTCGCCTTCGGCGGGGCGCTGATTTTGCAGGGTGCAAAGCCTGTACGCCTGCCCGGCGGGGGCTAGGTTTGTAGTCGCCTGCCGGCGGGGCAGGGCCTTTTGCAAAGGCATAGCCGGCACGGCTACCGCCGGGGTGGCACTTTTGAATCGCCAAAAGTG
>CALERQ010000021.1 GCA_937907305.1 uncultured Clostridia bacterium
CCATATTTTTTATCCAGCACTACATTGCGGCCTTTGGGGCCCAGGGTGATCTTGACGGTATCCGCCAGCTGATCAATACCCGCCTGCAGTGCCTTGCGGGCTTCTTCACCATATGCTATCTGCTTTGCCATAAATAAAAGCCTCCTATTCGCTTATCGTGCGTTATTCTTTAGTCCACAATGGCCAGTACATCGCCCTGGCGCAGGATGGTGTAAGTCTCGCCATCCACCTTTACCTCGGTACCGGCGTATTTCGCCAGCAGCACATGGTCGCCGGGCTTCAGGTACATCTCCACCTTTTCACCGTCCACCAGGCCGCCGGGGCCTACGGCTACCACCTCAGCAATGCTGGGCTTTTCCTTGGCGCTGGGGGCCAGGATAATACCGCCCTTGGTGGTCTCCTCCGCTTCCAGCATCTTAATGACGACTCTGTCTGCCAAAGGTTTGATTGTCATAACTGTATCCCTCCGTAAATTGATATGATTTCCTTCATTATTTTAGCACTCCATGTTCTTGAGTGCTAACTATATACTATTGTAATCATTTTCACGAAAAAATCAAGGGTTTTTTCACACTTTTTTGCCCTCTTTGCAAATTTAACATTCCGTTCAAATATCGCCGCCCCTGGGGGCAAGTTTTTCCTCCTTCGGCCATAGATATATACAGAACGCCGGCTTTCCGGCCGCATCCTTTGTCAGTCCCTACAGCCCGCAGGCCCAGGGGCCGCAGGCAAGCCGCCCCTCCGGGGCGGTTTCGGCGGCCTTCGGCCGCCGGGTTCGGCTGCGCCGAACCGCCTGCGGCCCCATCTCTGCCCCTCTACCTCTATTCCACAGGAGGTCACGCCATGCTCCGCTTTTTCAAAATGCAGGGCTGCGGCAACGATTACATCTTCATCGATTGCCGCAACCAATCCGTCTCCCACCCCCATCAGCTCGCCCGCCGCATCAGTGACCGGCACTTCGGCGTCGGCGGCGATGGCCTGGTCCTGCTCCTCCCCGCCGAGGGCGCCGATCTCGCCATGCGCATCTTTAATGCCGATGGCAGCGAGGCCGAAATGTGCGGCAATGCCATCCGGTGCGCCGCCCGCTACGTCTGGGACTGCGGCTGGGCCTGCCACGAGCCCCTCCGCATCCAAACCGCGGCCGGGCTGCGCGTTTTGTGGAACGGCCCCCAAAAGGCCGTCACCGTGGTGATGGGACGGCCCTCTCCCCTTTCCGGGGCGGGGGTGCGGTGGCAGGGGGAAGCCCTGACCCGGCTTTCGGTCGGCAATCCCCATGGGGTGCTGTTCTGCCCGGATATAGAGCATTTCCCACTGGCCCAGGCCGCCGCCGAAATCGCCAAAACCGCCCGTCTCAATCTGGAGGCCGTGCAGGTCCTGGAGAAAAACCACCTGAAAATGCGGGTGTGGGAACGGGGCAGCGGAGAAACTTTGGCCTGTGGCACCGGGGCCTGTGCCGCCGCCACCGCCGCCATCCTGAAAAAGCACTGCGAACGGGGCCAGCCCGTTACGGTGGAAATGCCGGGCGGCACCGTTACCGTCCGCTGGCTGACCGATGGCCGCCTGCTGCTGACCGGCGAGGCCGAGTTTGTATTCCGCGGGGAGTGGCCGGAGGACCCTGATCCCTGCTGATGCTGCCTCTACTTCCAGTCCATGCAGGGCGCCGGTCCGGCCCGAAGGACGGTTCGGCTGCGCCGAACCCAGGGGCCTGCGGCCCCTGAAACCGCCCCCAAAGGGGCGGTTTGCCCTTCGGGCCGGACCTTTGCCCTGCACCCACCATCCCAGAACCACAGGAGGAACTAACCCCATGTTACCGCTGCACCCCGCCCTGCTCTCCCAACCCGATTACCTCTTCTCCCAAATCGCCGCCGCGGCTGAGGAGGAGCAAAAGCGTCACCCCCATCGCCGCATCATCTCCCTCGGCATCGGGGATGTGACCCAGCCCATCGCCCCGGTAGCCGCAGCCGCCCTGCGCACCGCCGCCGCCGAACTGGCCACCCAAAAGGGCCAAAAGGGCTACGGTCCGGCCGCCGGTTACCCCTTTCTGCGGGAGGCCATTGCCGCCCAGTACGCGGGCCTGCCCTGCCCCATCCTGCCGGAGGAAGTCACCGTCACCGCGGGCAGCAAGGAAGCCCTGGGGGCGCTCTTTTCCCTGTGGGAGCCCGGCGTGCCGGTCTGGGTCTGCGATCCGGTCTACCCCGCCTACCGGGCCCAGGCCGAAGCCGTCGGGCACCCGGTTTTTCCGCTGCCCTGCCGGGCGGAAAACGACTTTCTCCCCCGGCCGGAGGAGGCCACAAAGCCCGGCTTAGTCGTCCTCTGCACCCCCAATAATCCCACCGGTGCCGCTCTTTCCCTGGCGGAAATGACGGAATGGGTGAACTGGGCCGACCGCACCGGCAGCCTGCTGCTGGTGGATACCGCTTATGCCACCTTCCTTCCCGGGGAGGAGCTGCCCAGCAGCATTTATGCCGTCCCCGGCGCCAAGCGCTGCGCCATCGAGGTCGGCTCTTTCTCCAAATCCGACGGCTTTACCGGGGTCCGGTGCGGCTGGGTCATCCTGCCGCAGGAAACCGGCTATGCCGCTGCCTGGCAGCGCTGGCTGGGCAGCCACAGCAATGGCACCAGCTATCCCATCCAGCGGGCCGCGGAGGCCGCCCTTTCCCCCACCGGGCTGCGGCAGCGGCAAAGGGCCCTTGCCATCTACCGGCAGAACGCCGCCACCATGCTGCAAATGTTTCACAAGTTGGGGCTCACCTGTGCCACTCGCCGTCCCGGCTGCCAGGCCCCCTACCTCTGGGTCCGCTGCCCGGATGGCCCGGATGTCCAAAACAGCTGGGCCTGGTTCCACCGCCTGCTGGAGGGCTGCGGCGTTCTCTGCGCGCCGGGGGCCGGCTTTGGGCCAATGGGCGAAGGCTGGCTGCGGTTTACCGCCTTTTCCCGTCCGGAGGACACCGCCGAGGCCCTGCGAAGGATGGAGCACTTCCTGCGGCAGCCAGGCCCTATATTACGCGCGCGCTGAACGGGCCGCCGCAAGCCGCGGGCTTCGGGGGCGCACCGGGCGGGCGAAGCCCGCCCTGAGGGGGGCGGCGCAGCCGCTCCCCTACCGTGCCTCCGGCACGGGGTGCGCCCCCGGCCGGGCCCCTGCACCCGCCAGCGAATAGACAGTAAACCGCCGGGCAGCTTCCCTCGCTCCCCGGCGGCTTTTGTTTTTTTGCGATATTGGGGAAGCAAAGCCGCCCCAAGCCGGGAAACGGCACAAGGAAGCGAGTCCATCCCGCCGACTCTTCCATTCCCTCGGCAAAAACACAGCCGGGGAGTTTTACTGCTCCCCGGCGGATTATTGTGCGATTTTTGGGGCACGGCGCCATCCGCCCGCCCAGCCGCAGGTCAATCTTTGATCTCCTGGAACGAGCCCATGCGGCACCGGTAACTGCGCAGTCCGGTGTGGCGAAGCCCCAGCAGCGCGTCCATCTCTTCGGCGGCATTTTGATGCCGCCCGCCGGTGTGGTGCACCAGGATGTAATCCGCCTCCCGGATCTTCCCGGCGGCTGCCTGGCAGAAGCCGCGCATGGGAGCCGCCAGGGCAAAGACCCAAATGGGCGAAACGATGGTGACATGACGGTAGGCCGAAAGGTCAATTTCCACGGGCCGGATGGGCATGGCCCAGCGGTGCATGCCGTAGCGGCCGCACCACCAGAAGCCCAGCGTGCCCTCGGTCCGTCCGGAGGATCGGACCTCATAGAGGGCGGCGCCGGTGCGTTCAGCCTCCTCACAGGCCAGCTTTTTGCCATAGCCCATGCGGGAAAAATAGACCACCAGCCGGGTGGGATCGCTGCCGATGTGGGGATAATCGGCCATGTTTACCGTAAAGCTTTCCTGCTGGCGGAACACCCAGGCGGCATAGCCGGTAGCCGCCTGGCAAAAGCCGAAAATGAAGAAGGCGGTGGACATGAAATTGGGCGGGAACATGTAGAACTGGATGCAGATCCACAGCATGAGGGTGATGCCGAAAATACCGCCCAGTGTCACCCCCGCCTTTTTCCTGGCCAGCAGCAGGCCGGCGGCGGTCAGGTTGGTCAGGCCATTGACGATGAGCAGCGCGAAGCCGGAAAAGGTCAGGTCCTGAAAAACCACCTCCGCGAAGGGCAGCACCTGGAAGTAGGGCAGCATGCCATCCATCCCCATGGTTTTTCCGGTAGGATCCAAGAGCATCATGGCAGCGCCGCCCACGGCGCCGATGCCGATAAAAAGCGTCCAGAAAACAAGGATGCGCCGGGCTGTTTCGTATCGTGATCTCATGGGACAATGTTCCTCTTTTCTCGCATTTTCCTCGCAATACTCACCGATACTACACCCATCGGGAAAGATTGTCAAGTATTTGACGAGGATTCCCTCGCGTGACAAAGACACCCGCTTTGCGATCCCAAAAAGTTCACAGCGCCATTTCATCGCATAAATTATCGGCCGCCGCGGAGCCTTCCTCCCACCTCTTCCGCCGCCGGCGACGCTTATCCCACATCCCGCAGGGTCTTGCCGCCTTACAAGGGCCCCCGTACGGGGTCCTCTTAGCCGGCTCTGACGGATGATTCTTCCCACCGTGGGGAGTTTGCATTGCCGCATGAATTTTCGACGGATGTTGGCGTTCTCTTTTCTGGCGGTTATCTGGTTTTCCATCGCCAAAAAGTCCCGCGGAATTTTTCCCACGACTTCCCACGACGGAAATGCCGGTGAAGCCAAGCAGGTGCTTTATCCCACGCTTTGTGCCATTGGCGTTCTCTTTCCTGTCGGTCACCGGGTTTCCCCTCATCAAAAATCCCGTAGGGTTTTCCGCAGCGGAAATGCCCGCTAAACCCGCGTGGGCTCTTCTCCCGCGAAAGAAGGGCTTGCGGGGGAAATGCTTTTGTGCTACACTGTGGCAAAGCGGCCGGAAGGCTGCTGTGATCCCCTACCGAAAGGACGATGAAAAATGGAAAAAATGATCTCCCGCGAAGCGGCCCTGGCCCTGCTGCGGCAGTACAATCAGGAGCCGTTCCATATCCAGCACGCGCTGACCGTGGAGGCGGTGATGCGCTGGTTTGCCAACGACCTGGGTTACGGCGAGGAAGCCGATTTTTGGGCCATGTGCGGGCTGCTGCACGATATCGACTTTGAGAAATGGCCCGAGCAGCACTGCATAAAGGCCCCGGAGCTGCTGCGTCCGGCCGGGGTGGGTGAGGAGATGATCCACGCCATATGCAGCCACGGCCACAAAATATGCACCGATGTGGCCCCCGAAAAGGAGATGGAGAAGGTGCTTTTCGCCTGCGATGAGCTGACGGGTCTGATTGGCGCGGCCGCGCTGATGCGCCCGAGTAAAAGCACCACGGACATGGAGCTTTCCAGCGTCAAGAAGAAATTCAAGGACAAAAAGTTCGCGGCGGGATGCAGCCGGGAGGTCATCAAGGATGGGGCCGAGCTGCTGGGCTGGGAGCTGGATACCCTGATCCAGAAGACGCTGACGGCGATGCAGCAGAGTGAGGCCGGCATCCGGGAGGAGCTGGCGGCGCTGCTGGGCTAAGGGAGCGAATATTCAATTTTCAAGGTGCGGGCCGGGTCCCGATCATCTGACAGATCCGACTGCGGCTGGTCCCCTGTATCTCACGGGGGGCCGGCCGTTTTTATTTGATGCGTAAAAGGCCTTTCACTAATACGGCAAAAACGACTCTTTTTTGCATGTGAAAGGTTAATATTTCACTTTTATTTACGAAAGGTTTACAAAATGGGAAAATATTGGGCTTGGTTCGCATAAAATATGGATTTATTAGGACGATAATTGCTGGGGTTTATTATGATATTTTGGGGGAGTTTGTAGTCGCCTTCGGCGGGGCGGAGCCTTTTGCAAGGCTTGGTGAGCAACGCTGCCGCAGGGGGCTGGGTTAGTAGTCGCCTAAAGGCGGGGCGGAGTCACCGCCGGGTGACGGCCTGCACGGCTCGCCGCCGGGGCGTTCCTTTTGTTCGTACAAAAGGAACCAAAATACGCTTGGGGCTGTGCC